>JAXDQB010000337.1:0-15326 GCA_034668065.1 Paraburkholderia sp. | reverse complement strand
CGGCTGCGGCGTGCATGCTGGCCACATGTGCATCCCTTGGCGCGCGCGGCCTCGGCAGGGACTAATCTTGGATACAGATGTACATTTTCCCCGCGCATCCGCAAGACTAATCACCGACTCGGAGGGGCATATGGCCGGACCGTCTGCGAACCCCGCAGGGGACCGCGCATGGCGTGTGGGCACAAAGGCACTTGACGAACGTTCCCAACGCGCACCTGACTTCGCGGCCGAAAGCAACGCGCTACACGTCATCGCCGAAGCGCTCGCGTCGTCGCACAGCGCCGTGCTCCAGACGCTGGCTGACGCGGCATTGAACCTGTGCAATGCGGGTAGTGCCGGCATCGGTCTGCTTGAGCGCGGGGCCGACGGCGCAACGAAATTGCGCTGGGCCGCGCTTGCGGGGCACGTTACCGCCCTCGCGGATACCGTAAGTGCGGTTGAGGACAGTCCAAGTGGTATCGCGCTCAAGCTGGGTGCGGCGCAATTGTTCGCCTTTCCCCAACGCGACTTCTCATGTCTGCAACGCGTTACGCCCGAGGCCGTGGAACAACTGGTGGTGCCTATTCCGGGTGAGCCTGAGCCGTTGGGGACCCTGTGGGTGATGTCCCATGACGAGCTCCATCGATTCGACGCTGAGGACCGCAGAATCCTGATAAGCCTCGCAAAATTTACATTTGCCGCCCTCACCGTCATGCGCGCAAAAGCCGATGCGGAAGCCCGGGCAGCCGAAGCGGAAGCGGCGCGGAGCACCCTCGCAATGGCGGAGGCACGCAAGGACAATTTCATCGCGACGCTCAGTCACGAACTGCGCAATCCCATCGGTCCCATTGACGGCGCCATCGCGGCCGCGCAAAAGCTGGCGGCCGACAATCCAGCCGTGCTATCCGCGCTGGCGATAGCGGGGCGGCAGGTAAGACAGCTGAAGCGCCTCGTGAGTGACCTGTTGTACGCCTCGCGAATCAGGCACGGGAAGCTTACGGTACGTCGGTCATATTGCCTTCTTGCTGATATTGCCAAGGACGCGTTGGCCGCTGTCCGAACGGACGCCGATGAGCGTCACCACCGGTTGCATGCGAACATTCCGGAGTATCCGGTGACCCTCTACGCAGACCCCGCCCGCCTAACCCAGGTCATCTCGAACTTGTTGTCGAACGCGGTGAAATACACGCCTCCCGGCGGGGAGATTACCCTGACAGTGGACGCATCGGGCCCCGACTCAATACCGGCGGACGATTCGATGCCCCAGGAAGCAACGATTAGGGTCAACGACAATGGCGTTGGCATATCGCCCGCTTTGCTGCCTCATGTCTTCGAATTGTTCGCCCAGTCGGTTGCAGCCCGGACGCGCGCCGAAGGGGGTCTGGGTGTGGGGCTGGCCGTCGTGAAGTATCTCGTTGACGCGCACAACGGTCACATCACGATATCGAGCGCGGGCGACGGCAAGGGCACGGAGGTGACAGTTCGGCTGCCCATGGTCTGCCGGAGCACCGAACAGCCAGTCGGCCCTACGACGCACGGGATGGTTCCGATGCGCGTGCTGCTGGTAGATGACAACGCGGACGCCACGGAGGCTCTCCGGATTTTGCTAGGGCTGGAGGGTCATGAGGTGAAAAGCGCTCAGAGCGGCCCCGAAGCTCTTTCGATAGTGGAATCGTTCACACCAGATGTTGCTCTGATTGATATCAACATGCCCGGCATGAATGGCCGGCAGCTTGCGCAACTGCTTCGCCAGCGGGCGCAGTGCTCGTCCACCCGGCTCGTAGCATTGACGGGATACGCGGATGCGAATAGCGGACTCGATACTCATGATGGCGAATTCGATTGTCGCCTCATGAAGCCACTCTCGCTCGATGACCTCGCGGATGTTCTCCGGCGCCCGTAGGCTAAAACAACGAAAATTCGCTCCAACAACATACCGAACAACGGAGAGCTCGCCATGGGCGGGGCATGCGTGAGGTCTGCGCGCAACGTACGTCTCCAAAACTTCTTCATTCCCCGTCTGCGGCTCGCTTAAACAAATTTCCAGCGAGTAGCCAGGACTCCCAGTGCGCGTGCGAACCACACGTGTCTCGCCAGCGACGGGATAGCAAGTGAAGTGAAGTGAAGAGTCCTATGCAAGGACATCCGGGTCCTTGCTGACTACCGGTACCGGTCGCAGGTCCTCGCGACCACTATTGCCGCGTCCGTCGTTGCGCACAGGCAGACGGCGGTTAAGACAGAGTCATGGAACGGGCATTGCGCAGTTGAATTGTGAAACTACTGATGCTTGTGCCATGTCTACCGTGCTGCTGGTCGATGATGACCTGGAAAATCTTTGGGCTCTTCAGCTTGCGCTGGAAAGCAACGGGCATCGCGTCGTTCTTGCAGAAAACGGCCGGCAGGCCCTGGACAAACTCGCGCACGAGCCCGTCCGGCTTATCGTCACGGACCTGGAAATGCCTGAGATGGACGGCGCGGAGCTGTGCAGACAGGTCAGGTGCCAGCCCGCATTTGCTCAGTTACCAATTGTTGTCCTGTCGGCGGCGCCGGACCCGCCGGACGAGTCGCCCCGCTGGTCGAGGTTTTTCCGTAAGCCAGCCGACCTTTCTTCGCTAATGCGAGCGATTGACTCGTTCGTCGCTGAACGGCTTACCCAAGCGTACATCGCACTCGTCTGCGCAGACCCGGCATGCTCCCGCTGGCAACCGGTCGACGCTCGGTGCTGGCCATAACGGCAGCGCGAGCGTGAACGACTCGCCGTCCGCCCGATGTGAAGGCGTTTGCTGCTGCTTCTTGCAACTTCGAAATCCAGCTCGTAAGGCCATTGCGGCCCGCCGACACGCGCTTGGTCAGCAACGACGCCCAAGGAATCCCGAGCCGGTGTGACCCAGGGCAGCAGTAGCTATCCAGCTCCCGAACAAGCAAGCTGGCGCAGCCAATGACTTCGGAGATAACACGCCGAACATCTTCGTGTGCCACTTGGCCAGACGCATGTATCCGCCACAATGAGCGGAACACTTCGATTGTGGGCGACGCCAGGGCAAGCGGCGACGTGGCATTCGCTGGCTCAATAACTGTACAGACGAGCTCCAGCACCGACGCATCATGGCGCTAAAGCTCTGCCGCGTTCCGCGCGGCCCAGGGCAAAGGCGATGTCGACGGCTTCATCCTCGCATACGGTGCGCGTGTTCGCTTCCCATGAGTCTACGCACCGGTGTTTGTGTCGCTGCGCGGGATGTGAGCTCAGCCTACGCTGACCTCGATGCGGCGCGGCTTGGCTTCCTCTCGGCGTGGAATGGTCAGCTTCAGCACGCCATCCTTTAAGTTAGCTTCAATCCGCGATGTATCGAAGTCGTTGCTGACGGCAAACTGTCGCGAAAAGTATGGCGCGCGAATCTCCGCATGCGAGAGATGAAAATTTGCAGGCGTAGGCACCACTGACTCCGCTTCAATCGTGAGGTTGCCATCATGCACGCTAACCTCAAGCCGCTCCTTGGTCACGCCGGGCAGGTCTGCCAGCAGCGTCACTCCCTGACTGCTTTCGAAGATGTCTACCGCAGGGTTCAACTTTAGCCGACGTGTTTTTTCGTCGGCGGCATCGTTGCTTATTGCGCCACTTTCGCGTTTGACCGTTTGATTTATGTCGCTCATGGTGTCACCTCATCACTCAACCGTAATTGCACGGGGTTTTGAAGCCTCGCGCTTACCAATCGAAATCAACAGGCATCCGTCGATGTAGCGTGCCTGGACGTTGTCGGGGTCAGCATGCTGCGGCAACTCGACTGCTCGCCGGAAGGTGCCGACGAAGCGTTCCTGCGCATACGCCCGACCGCTTTCGGCTGAGCCCGGCAACGAAGTCATCCGCTCGCCGGCTATCGTAAGGAGCCCTTTGTCGATGGAAATGTCGAGTTTTGATGCGTCAATACCAGGCGAAAACGCGACGATTTCAATCGTGTCGTCGGTCGTGCCGATGTTGATTGGTGGAAAAGTACCGAGCCGGCTCGAGCGAAGGCTGGAGGGGAATCCGCCGAACAGGTTGGACATCTGGCGTTGCAGTCGGTCCAATTCGCTAAAGAGGTCGGTTCCAGAGTAAAGGTCACTCATGTTCGCTTTCTCCATTGGCGGCAAGGGAGCGAACCGGATTATGCGCTTTAGTCCGGTTTTCCCATGCCGCAGACAATCAAGGTTAAAACATTCAGTGCCCGCAAAACAGAGCTTTGCGAACGACTGCCTGCGCGATGCTTAAGATAGGACGCTCTTTGCAATTTTCAAGAGGTGGCGTGTAACCTTTTGGGCCTTGAAAATTCGCCGGAGAGCCCATACAGTCCGCGCATCAATGCTCACTAGGAGACGGCCGTGGAATTCGATACGGAATGGAGAACGCTTGGCAAACACCGTACCAAGCTGCGCTCGATTAAAGGCTTTCCGACCGAGGTGATGCAGCAGGTCGCAGAACTGACAAGACTTGCCGTCGACAACAACATGAGCGCCAGGGCGCGCATTGTCGAAATCGTCTTTCAACATGAGAAGGCGTATGACATCACCATCGGAACAACGCTGATGGAAGACCGAATTTGCGCACCTCAGCTGGAGAGCGCTATTGCCACGGTGATGGGATTGTTGCCGGAGCAGGTCAACATCTTTGTTCACGCCGTCACGCAGGAGGAGGTCGACCTGCACTTCGGGGTGTACGAACGGATGCTCGCGGAGAAGCTGGGTGCAGCGCCGCCGATACAGTGAGTTACCGCTATACCGCGCCGCTCCTTGAGATAAAGTCGGAACTGGTGTACGGGGGATTGAAGGCGGTGCAGGTTTCAGCTGAGAATCTGATTGTCTAAGTCGGAACCCAGCAAACAACAAACCATCCACCATGAGCAAGTTTACGGAAAAAGCAGTTGTCGGTCTATCGGAAGTCGGTCTGGGCCTTGGCCTGGACAAGTTGGTCCGGCACGGAGCCCGGCAGGTGATTCAGCAGGCGATCGAAGCGGAGCTGTCGGTACTGCTGGAGCAATTCGCGAACATCAAGACGTTGCATGGGCAGCGCGCCGCGGTGCGCAACGCCTACTTGCCGGAACGTGAGGTGTTGACGGCAGCCGGGCCGATTCCGGTGAAGGTGCCGAAGGTTCGTGATCGATCAGGATCAGGCGTGAAATTCAATTCATCGATTGTGCCGCCGTATGTGAGGAAGTCACCGCGCGTGAGTGCCGCGCTGCCGTGGCTGTATCTGAAGGGCATCTCGACGGGCGACATGAGCGAGGCGCTGAGCGTGCTGCTGGGCGAGGACGCCAAGGGCCTGTCAGCGAACGTGGTGAGCCGCCTGAAGGCGCAATGGGCCGACGAGCACACCAGCTGGAGCCGACGGGACCTGTCAAAGTCGCGGTACGTGTATTGGTGGGTTGACGGCATCCACACGGGGCTGCGCAGCGAAAACTCAGACGGCCAATGCCTGCTGGTGATCATCGGCGTGACGCCGGATGGGCGCAAGGAGCGTGTGGCAATCGGCGATGGGTATCGCGAGTCGAAGGCGTCCTGGCAAGACCTGCTGCTCGATCTGTAATCGCGTGGCTTGCAGGTCGGCCCGCTGCTGGCAGTCGGCGACGGCGCAATAAGCTTCTGGGCCGCCCTGGAAGAAGTGTTTCCTGCAACGCGTGGCCAGCGCTGCTGGTTTCACAAGATGGGTAATGTGCTCAATGCAGTGCCAAAGTCGCAGCAGGGTCGTGCCAAGGCGGATATGCAGGCGATCTGGATGGCCGCCACGCGCGCTGACGCGTACGCCGCGTTCGACCGTTTCGTAACGGTCTATGCGGCGAAATATCCGAAGGCAACCGAAACGCTGAAGAAGGACCGGGAGAGCCTACTGGGGTTTTACGACTTCCCGGCAGAGCACTGGCAGCATTTGCGCACGACGAATGCAATTGAGTCGACGTTCGCGACCGTGCGCCACCCGACCACTCGCACCCGCAACCGCGTGTCGCGATCGACCTTCCTGGGTCTGGCATTCAAGCTGATCGAGGAAGCCGAAAAAACCTGGCGCCGCATCAACGGCCCCGAACAGATCAAGCTGTTGCTGGAGGGCATTGCCTTCAAGGACGGCGAACCGGTCCAGGACGATCAACCGGTTCCGCAGAAACTCGCCGCTTGACGTCGGCCTGTCATCAACTGCCATACACCAGACTTGACCTTATCTCCCGTGTTCACCGCTGTCCATCATCCGCATCATTTCAGGACCACCGGTTCGGAAAAATACGATTGTCAAGACGACGAAAATTGCGCCGAAAATGATGTTCATGACCGTCGTGTAGTTGAAAGTAATCGCCGCTTCAACGACTGCCGAATGCCGGTGCTGCGGGACCCATTTGAATGCCTGGAATAAGCCTTCGACCATCAATGCGGCTGCAACCATAGACGCGTAGAAAGTGACAGCGAGAAACGCCGTCATCTTTGCGCCGTAGTACTTTCTGTAGATGTTGAGAATCGGAAGAATGATGAGGTCGCCGAAGATGAAGGACGCAACACCACCGAAGCTGATGCCGCCATTCCATAGCACGGCAGCGAGTGGCACGTTGCCGACTGAGCACGTAAAAGACGCAACAGCGATGAGCGGCCCCACGAACGCGCCCCAAATCATTGCCGCCGTCGGGTGACTGACGAGGAAGAATTGCTGCCAGAAGCTGTCCGGTACCCACGCGCCTAGTGCGCCCGCAATGAGCAGGCCAACGCTGATATCACGCCACAGCATCCCCCAGTTCATCACGTAGTAGTGGCTGATGGCAATCCAGCCCTGCTTCGAGCTTAGCCGTTGCTTCCAACTTCCTTGCTGCTCGCCCACCGACATGGCCGCATGTCCCTCCATGCTTCCAGCGATACCCATGATCGCCTGCTTGGTGGCCTCCTTCTTCAACGAATCGCGAAGGAAAAATCGGAAGACAAGCACCAGTACAACAATCATGATGGGGCCACCGATGAACTCAGCGGCAGAAAATTGCCATGAAATCAGCACCCGCATCAGAACGCCGAGTTCGAGTACAAGATTCGTCGCTGCAAACTGGAACGCCATTGCTGCCGTGAAGTCACCACCCTTGCGCACAATCGAACGGGCCATCGCGACGGCTGCATATGAGCAGGAAGACGATGCGGCGCCGAGCAGCGTGGCGCGCCCCAGCGACTGAGCCGATGCGTCAGGCAGAAGTTTGGACATCTCGGACTTCGAGACAGCGACCTCAATCACGGCAGAGAACAAAAAGCCCAGGCTCAATGCCCAGAAAATCTCCCGCAACATCGTGAAGGCCATCCAGAGGGCATGACCGACGGCAGTAACAATCTGCATCGCAACCTCCTGTGTTGACGCTCCTTGGCAAGTAACTGCGCGGCTAAGAATGCAGATGCTATGCGGTGGCTATTCGGCTCGCCTTTCACTCACACGACGGAATTACGCGTTGACTGCAGGATGAAATTTTCGCCCCCTGAATCGCGGCGGCCGACGCTCATGTCGCAAATGCCGATTCGACTTCATATTGGCTGTGAAATCGATGCCGAGCGGCGCCGGGTCGACACTCGTAACCGCGCGCGTAATCGAATTGGCGCAACCGCCGCACGACTTCGAATTCCATTTTTAGCTCTAGTAGCAAGTCAAGAGCCCAAGCATGGACCTTTCAATGGCGGTAAGGTCAAGGCGCGTCCAACCTGGATTTGGCCTGGGTTTGGTATGCGCCGGCGCTAGCCATACCCGTCAAGACGCTAGACGGTCTCGGTCTCACAATTTTCCTAACTGCATGTTAGACTTTTGAAGCTATGTGTTCCTGGCGCAAACTCTTCCTCATCGTGCTGCTGGCACTGAGCCTTCCGGTTCAGTCGTTCGCGGCCGTCACCATGAATTGCGAGCCTTCGCATTTCGGGGGGGGCTGGGCGTTCGCACAGCAGGCGGACCAGGGCGAGTCGGCGCACCGCCATCATATGCATCACGTCATGATGGCCGACGGTGTCCATCACAGTCATCACGACGGCGACGACGCAAATCATGCTCACTCGTGCCCGGCCTGCGCGGCGTGCTGTTTCGGCATGGCCTTGCCTGTTGTCCCCGCAGTCGTATCGGCGCCGGACGCAGTTCGTCTTTCCGTTCCGCTTCCCCCCACTGTCCGTGTCGCGTCGTTTCTGACGGCCGGCATCGACCGTCCCCCCCGAATCTCTCTCGCTTAGTCCTTCGGTCGCGGCCTCGCGCTGCGATGAGCGATTTCGCCTGATGGCCGCGTCTCGTCCATTCAGGTGGCTTTTGACGAGAAAAAACCATGCGAACGTTAATTTCAGCGCTCTTCAGCGCGGCGGCATTGTTGCCGGCGCTGGGGCACGCCGCAACAGCACTCCCTGACCCGACGGATGCGGCGGCATCGGTTCCGGCGGTCAGTGTGCCGTCCGCCTTCGCGGACTACCAGCCATTTCAGGACCAAAAAGCGCTCACGTGGCAGGAACTCAATCAGGCCGTGACGACTTCGTCGGGCATGGCAGGAATGAAAATGCCGTCCGGGATGGAGGGGATGAAGATGCCATCAGGCATGGCCGGTATGAACATGCCGTCCGGCCGCAACGATTCCAAGAGGGGACACAGTTCCACGCCCGGGGGACCGGCAAAATGAAGCGACACTCCTTTTCAGCTGGCCGCGTCATCGCTATCGCCACGGCGATGGCATTGCTTGCCGGATGTACCACCTTTTCCAAGGACGGCGGCTTTAACGCCGTATCAAAGGTCGCATCAGAGCGCCTCGGCAAAGACGCCACGTGGGTTAAAACGGACCAAGACCGTGACGCTGTCGCCAAGCGCACCCGAGAGCTGATATCCAAGCCGCTCGGCATGGACGACGCAGTACAAGTGGCACTGCTGAACAACGCTGGCTTGCAAGCGTCCTATAGCGAGTTAGGCATCTCTGAGGCTGCCCTCGTGCAGGCCGGGCGCTTGCCGAATCCCGGCCTCACGTTCAGTCGAACGTCTTCGAACTCGAGCGACATCATCGTGTACGGCCGCTCGTGGACGTTCAACCTGCTGAGCGCTCTGACGATGCCCATCACGACTCGCATCGAAAGCCGGAAGTTTGAGCAGACGAAGTTGCTGACTGCTAACGGAATGCTGACGGTCGCCGCCGACACGCGCCGCGCCTACGTCAACGCGGTCGCAGCCCGGCAGGCGCTCACCTATGCGGGGCAAGTGAAGGATTCGGCGGAGGCGGCAGCGCAGCTCGCCCAACGAATGCAGCAGGCGGGCAACTTCAGCAAGCTCGACTATGAGCGCGAACAGGTGTTCTATGCCGAAGCTGTGGTACAGCTTGCCAAGAGCCAACAACGGGCAGTGTCGGCGCGCGAAAAGCTCACGCGAAGCATGGGTTTGTGGGGCTCCGCCATCGAATACAAGCTACCCGAACGCTTACCCGACCTGCCGAACGAGCGGCCGGAGCTGGCCGACATCGAAAGCTTTGCGATGGAGAGCCGGTTGGACATCCAGGCGGCGAAGATGCAGACACAAAGCGTCGCGTCGTCGCTGGGGCTGAGCCGCGTGACGCGCTTCATCAACGTGCTGGACGCCGGCTACTTGAACAACTTCGAGAACGACCAGGGCCACGAGCGCGGTTATCAGATAAGCGTCGAGGTTCCCATCTTCGACTGGGGCAGCGCGAAGGTTGCCCGCGCGAAAGCGACTTACCTGCAGTCAGTCAATCAGGTGGCCCAGACGGCCGTCAACGCCCGGTCCGAAGTTCGAGAGTCGTATTCCGCGTATGTCACTGACTACGACATCGCAAAGCACTACCGCGACGAGGTCGTGCCACTGCAGCAGGCGGTATCTGACGAGATGATGCTTCGATACAACGGCATGCTAGTGAGCGTCTTCGAGTTGTTGTCGAACTCGCGCGACCAAATCGGTGCGGTCAATAGCTATATCGATGCGCTTAAGGAGTACTGGTTGGCGGAGACCGACTTGCAGCAAGCCGTCGGCGGCCGTCTTCCCTCTGCGGCACTCGCCCAGTCAACCCCCGCACCCGCGACGCAAGCGGCGCCGCCCTCGAATTCGGAAGGTAAATGAAATGGTTTCACGTCGAAAATTTCTTGGCGGGTCTGGCGCCGCAATGCTGGGTGCGGCACTGGTGAGCAAGGCGGGCGCTGCATCGCTGCCCGAAGCGCCGACAATGGCGAAAGCCACGACACAGCCGCCCCTAATGCCACCAAACGGCCGGCCGTATACGCCGGTTGTCACCTTGAACGGATGGACCTTGCCGTGGCGAATGAAAAACGGCTGGAAGGAATTCCACCTGATTGCCGAACCCGTGGTGCGCGAAATGGCGCCGGGCATGAAGGCGAATCTGTGGGGCTACAACGGCCAGGCGCCCGGCCCAACGATTGAAGCCGTCGAAGGCGACAAGGTCCGTATCTTCGTGACCAATAAGCTGCCGGAACACACGACAGTTCACTGGCACGGGATGTTGCTGCCGTCCGGCATGGACGGCGTGGGCGGTCTTACGCAACCGCATATTCCCCCGGGCAAAACTTTCGTCTACGAGTTCGAACTGGAAAGGCATGGCACGTTCATGTACCACCCGCATTCCGACGAAATGGTGCAGATGGCGATGGGAATGATGGGCCTCTTCATCGTGCATCCGAAGGACCCGTCGGTGATGCCCGTCGACCGCGACTTCGTCTTCATCATGTCCGCGTACGACATCGACCCCGGCAGCTTCACACCGCGTGTCAATGAAATGACCGACTTCAACATGTGGACATGGAATTCGCGCGTGTTCCCGGGCATCGACCCGTTGCCGATACGCATGGGCGACCGCGTGCGGATTCGCTTCGGCAACCTGACGATGACCAATCACCCCATCCATCTCCACGGTTATTCGTTCGAGATAGCCGGCACGGACGGCGGCTGGATTCCGAAGGAGGCGCGCTGGCCGGAGGTCACTTCCGACGTGGCGGTAGGCCAGATGCGCGCCATCGAGTTCACGGCGAATCGTCCCGGCGACTGGGCGTTTCACTGCCACAAGTCACATCACACGATGAATGCGATGGGACATCAGGTGCCGAACATGATTGGCGTGCAACAAAAAGACCTCGCCAAGCGCATTAACAAGCTTATTCCCGACTACATGGCAATGGGCAGCACCGGCGGCGCCATGGGCGGAATGGAGATGCCGTTGCCCGACAACACGCTCCCCATGATGACGGGCACGGGTCCCTTCGGGCCACTTGAAATGGGTGGCATGTTCAGCGTGGTCAAGGTACGTGAAGGACTGGGCCGCAACGATTACCGGGACCCGGGCTGGTACAAGCATCCGAAGGGAACCGTCGCTTACGAATACACCGGCGAGCTGCCGGAAAGCTGATTGTGCACAGCCGGACGCTAAGTCCAGTTCGTTTTCATCGTTTTAACAGGAGAACAGCAATGAAAAAAGCGCTTACATCGATTTTGACTGGCTGCGTGCTGGCAGTGTCGGCAACGGCCTATGCTGCCGGTGACACGGGCAACATGGACATGAGCGGCAGCAGTGCCCAACAAGGTGGCCAGGCAAAGGCGAGCATGTCGCATGGAGAAATCAAGAAGGTCGACGCTGCGGCGGGAAAACTGACCATCAAAGCCGGTCCGATAGAGAATTTGGGCATGGAGGCAATGACAATGGTGTACGCGGTCAAGGACCCCGCAATGCTCTCGCAGGTCAAGGTCGGCGACAAGATTGATTTCGTCGCCGAAGAGGTGAACGGCGTCGCGACCGTCACCAAGCTGCAAAAGCAATAACGGCACGCTGTGGCCTCCGTGCCACAGCGGTCCAATCAACTATCTGGGTTCTTGAGAAAATGAAAATAAACACTCGCAACAAACTGACGGGCATGGCGATGGCAGTGACGTTCGGACTCTTGCCGGCGCTCGCGCTCGCCCATGGCACGCTCGAGCAGGCGACTCCGGCGGCGAACAGCGTGGTTGACGTGACACCCGCCACGCTTAAGCTGACTTTCAACGAGGCACTGGAGTCAGCCTTTAGCACAATTAAGGTCACTGACGGCAATGGCACGGCAGTGAGCAAAGAAAAGGCCAAGGTCGACCCGTCCGACCCTCGTGTGCTAACGGTCCCTGTCCCGAAACTGTCGTCGGGCTCATACGCGGTGCACTGGACCGTCATGACGCACGACGGTCACAAGACCAAGGGCGACTACAAGTTCACGGTGAAATGATGAATGACGGCCTCCTTGGCATTGCGCGCCTGGCGCTAACGGCAGTGCAAAACCTCAGTTTTGCAGTGCTTGTCGGCATCTTGCTGAGTGACCGCTGGCTGGCGCGCTCCCCGTCGGCGTGGCAGGCCGGCGTGAGCCGAAATTTGGGGCGGGCGTTCAAAGCGGGGGCCGTCGTCGCGCTTTTATCGGGTGTAGGCGAGTTCTGGATACATTGCGCCCTAATGGGCGAATCTTCGCTGATGGACGCTGCTCCGGCAGTGCGTTCGATGCTATCGGAAACCGAGTTTGGTCAGGCTTGGGCCATCGGCGCAGCCCTGATGCTTTGCGTGGCGGTCGTTTCGTTCGTGCCAGCGACCGGACGAGCAACGCGCTTCGAGCCGATTCTGTGGCTGGCGCTTGCGGGCTTTGCCCTAAGCAAAAGCCACGGGGGGCATCCGGTCGATGCCGGCGCGTTCAGCCTGCCGGTTTGGGCAGACTTGGTTCACCTCTTGGCTATCAGCGCATGGGTCGGCATCGTGTGGGTCGCGGCTTTTATGGTGGCACCAAAAATGGCCGAGGCCCCATTCACCGACCGCAGAAACGGTGCCGCGTTCGTTCAATCACTCTCGTATGCGGCCACGGTCGCGCTCGTCGCGCTTATTGTCACCGGGGCCTATAACGGGTGGCGAGGCGTCAGTTCGCCGGCCAACCTGTTCGCCTCCTGGTACGGTCAAGTACTGATACTGAAGCTAGCACTTGTCTTAGTTGCCGCAGCCCTTGGCGGACACAACCGGTTCTTCGAAATGCCTCACTTGCTGGCATCCTTGAAAAACCCGTCGTCGATGTCTCCCGCCCGGCCCCTTAGGCGCTTTGCCACTGTCTTGCATGTGGAGTCGTGGGTGCTCGCAGGGGTGTTGGTTGCTGCTGCGGTTCTCGTATCGAGCCCTCTGCCCGGTACCTCATAGACGGTTCGGTAGCGCTTCTTTTTTTAATGTCCACGCGACGTGGTCATAGCCGCAGGGGCGATTGAGGGGCTCGGCTGCCTCGATCGACTCCAGGCGACGACCACCTTTTACGGCACCCAAGCCACTCCGGGTCCTTTTTTTTATCGCCTATACGTCGTCGATGTTCGATGGTTGTTGGCGCCGCAACTGCCGCGACACCACGGGGACGAACCTGATCACTTGCCTCGTCGCCGAGCTTCTCATTTTAGGCACCGCTACCTCGCCGGCATTGGCGGAAGGCGACTACGGTGAAGCGCGCACGATGTCTTCTAACCGCCGGTAGCTCGCGGGAACCGCAGGTGCAACGCCTTTGAATTGGACCCAGCCAAGAGTCGCTTTCGTACAGCGGCAGCGCACGCGCGCTTGACCCTCCCATTGGGGGAAGGTCAAAACTGACAATATACGGCGTGAATGCCGTGCTCTGAAGGGGTTCGTTATGAACATTGGGGAAGCGGCGAAGGCGTCCGGCGTGTCGGCCAAGATGATTCGCCATTATGAGGAGGCCGGACTGATTCGGCCGGCAATGCGCACGCAGTCTAACTATCGCGTGTATTTGCCGAACGATGTGGAAGTCCTTCGGTTCGTCAGACAAGCGCGCCGACTCGGCTTTTCGATGAACCAAATCGCAACGCTGCTCGGGCTGTGGAAAGACCACAGCCGGCCGAGCAGCAAAGTCAAGCACCTGGTTAAGGAGCAAATCGGCGAGCTGGACCGTCGTATCCGCGAACTCATGGAAATGAAAAAGACCCTTGAAAACTTGGCGGAGCACTGCAGAGGCGACGCCCGCCCCGAATGCCCAATCTTGGATGCGCTGGCCGCGCAACACCATTGACGCAGCGCAGTCGCCTAGCGTTGGGTTGCGGAAAGGCTTGACCTTCCAATTGATGGAAGGTCGATTCTCGAACCCATTCAACCTGAATGGAGAAAAAGATGGAATTTGAAGTAAAGGACATCGACCAGTCGGCGATAGTTGACGTCGACCTAGGCCAGAAGCGCGTGACGGTCGCGTCTGACGCGACGCCCGATGAGCTTCTACATGCCATCTCCGAGGCCGGCTGCGTATGGGCTGATCGTGTATGAATTGGTAGCTCACCCGGGCCAAATGGCGCACCTGTACTTTGAGGCGTCCGCCGTCGTTATCACGCTGATACGCTTCGGCAAATGGCTGGAGGTGCGCGTGAAACATAAGACGACTGAAGCCATACGGGCGCTGAATGCACTGCGGCCTGAAACGGCGACTCCGACTTGCGGCGTCGATTCAGCAGGCGAGCGAGCACCCGCTCGCCCGCGCGGTCGTGGGCGCTGCGCAAAGCGAAGGCATGACGCTGAGCAGAGTCGCCGACGTCACAGCGCCGCTCGGTCGCGGCATCGCGGCCACATTGGACGTGCGGCGACTCATATCGGTCCTGCATAAAGGAAAGAAGGTGCAAAGATGAATGCCGTTGTGTTGAATTCCACCATCACTTGTCCGGCGTGCGGGCATAGCAAAGACGAGACGATGCCCACCGACGCCTGCGAGTGGTTCTATGAATGCGAGCATTGTAAGACGGTGCTTACACCGAAACCGGGCGATTGTTGCGTGTACTGTTCGTACGGCACCAGCAAGTGCCCTCCGATGCAGCAGTCTGGGTCTTGCTGCGCTTGACCAACGGTTGCGAAAGAAGCCGAGGCTGAAGCTCAAAATTCGCCTTCGTTCAACCACGGCGGGTATTCTGCGTGCGGCCACCGACGCGGACGCCAATTTGCGGCGGCCACAGATAGATTGGCGCGACTATAATCCTCGGCATGAAATTTCTCCGGACATTGCTCCTCCTGTTGCTCTGTGCCGCGCTGCCCATCAGTGGGCTGGCCGCCAGCGGCTTGACTGGAGAATGTCCAATGCAGATGTCCATCGCCGCAGACGATAGCAGTGCCATGTCAGCGCCGATGCCCGACTGCAAAGCCATGCAATCGCCATCGTCGGGGAAAGCCAAAAGCGTTTTCTGTAAGGCAACGACGCAATGTCAGGTAGGTAGCTTGTACCACCCCGTCTCGGTTCCTGTCGTCCTTCGTCCTACTGGGCTATACAGTCCCGTCGTGTTTCACTACGCACAGTCGCTCCCCGTCCGCGAGCCGGCCGGTCTCTGGCGACCTCCGCGCGCCATCTAATCCCGTTTT
>JAXDQB010000336.1:0-19405 GCA_034668065.1 Paraburkholderia sp. | reverse complement strand
AGCTGAACCCTTTCGGATGTCGTTGCAGCACTGGCAGCGACAACGCCTGAACAGATGACGGATGGGCCGCTTTACCACTGAGGAAGCACACCGTTCATCGCTGCGTCATTTCGATCGGCGCCTCGGCACCGGAGGTGCGCGCCGCAAGAGGCTCGCCGGCAAGCTTGTCTGCATAGCGGACCAGGTCCACGGCGACTGTTGCCAGGCGGATTGCGCTGCATCGTACGCGCCGTCGCGCGGAGGATCGCGCAGGCCGAGTGCACTAACGCCAACGTTTATGCTTACCTCCCAATACCTACCAGTTCGACTTCAAACGTCAATTGACTGTTCGGCGGAATCGGACCGACGCCTTGGTCCCCATAAGCGGTTGATGCCGGGCAGGTCAGCTTGGCTTTCCCACCAACCTTCATTTTCTGCAGGCCTTGCGTCCAACACGGAATCACGCCTCCGAGCGGGAACGTGGCCGGACCGCCGTGTTTCGCCGAGCTATCGAATTCGGTGCCATCGGCGAGCGTCCCCCGGTAGTTGACCTTGACGATGTCGTCTGCCGTGGGCTGGGCGCCCGTGCCCTGCGCAATATGTTCAACAATCACGCCGGACGGGAGTTTTTCTGTCTGGCCTGTGGTTGCTGCCGAGGCGACTACGGTTGTCGATGCAAGCACGGTTGCGGCAATCAAGGTGAAAAGGGCTTTCACGTGAACCTCCAGGTGATTGTTCATTTTGTTAGCGCTCAGCCGAGCGGCGTGGCTTGGCATTATGCCCGAGAGAATGCGCTGACCGAGGCTCTGCCCGTTGCGCGGGCAGGGGCGAGAGCGTGCAGACGTGGCGCCAATGAGGTTGACGTGCAATCGCCCCTCCCAAGCGTCAAGCCTGGCTTCGGACGATCAGATGGAAGGTGAGCCCTGGCCGCCTCGGGCAATTATCGGCGCGCGCGTGATGCTTGATTTGCTCGATGAAAAAATGATTTCAACCATCAACACTTCAAGTTTGCTCACTCTTTGGATCGAGCGCATACCAACCGTTGCCTGTGATATGGAATGATGTTGCGGATGCTTCATCCCGGACTGAGCACAGGAAACAGATCATCCGCACCTTTATTCGAAGGCGTCATTTCCGGGGAACGATGTTTGACGGCGTTGTGGTGGTGCTCTTGCGAGCGAGTCTTCTGCCATCCCATCTGCCGATCGAGTTCGTCAATCAGTAAGTCGATTGCAGCGTATAAATCTCCGCCGGAGGTTTCGACGAACAAACCTCGCCCCGTTCTGTGTATGTAAACCTCGGCGCACTGGCTTTTTGGCATATAGTTGTCGACCGACAGGAGCACCTTCACATCAATGACGTTTTCCAAACGTCGCAAGACCCGATCAAGCTTGGTGACCACGTATTCATGGAGTGCTGGAGTGACTTCGAGCTGTCGTCCGCTGATTTTAAGGTTCATGATTGATCCGCAATAGCAAGTGACAATCCCGCCAGCGAGGCGACCCGTGTTCTGCTGCTTTGCTATTTTGGTTCGGCTCGCCAGCGGCCCTCGGCGCAATTCGGCCAACCTCGCGCGTTTTTGGCAATCGTGGCGCTTCAGGTAGGCGACGAACATGTATTCATCGTGCGCGCTGGACCCAACTCCCCTTTATCCCTTTCGTCCCCTTTGGCAAAACATTTAACATCGCTGCGGGCGTGGGAGCGCAAAGTCCATTGGATCAAGATAGATGGGCGATGCAACGATATCCATGCTACGAACGGTCGCTATAGTCATCCCTGGGCATGATGCACTCATGCCTTTGGATGGTACGAGTCATCGGAAAGCGAGCGCTGTTGTGGCATGCCACGCGTTTTGGAGTAGCCGCCAAGCAAGCGGTCGCCGCGGCGCTAGCTTGGCGCGCCTGGCGCCATCCGGAACCTCTAATCGTGCGATGGGTCTATGCAGCATGTCACCCTTTCTCGGGGGAATAAAATGGCTGCCACGCAACCGGGAGCGATGCCCCTCTCCGATGAGAATGCTCGGCGCCAGTTGCGCCGTGCCGTCATCGCCAGCACGATTGGTACCACCATCGAATGGTATGACTTCTTCCTCTACAGCACGGTAACCGGCCTAATTTTCGCGAAGCTTTATTTCCCAGCGTCGGATCCGCTCGTCGGTACACTGCAGGCTTTTCTGATCTACGCCGTTGGCTTTATAGCAAGACCGGTGGGCGCGGCTATTTTCGGCCACTACGGCGATCGCATTGGACGCAAGGCCACATTGATCGTGACACTGTTGCTAATGGGGCTCGCCACGTTTGCCGTGGCCTTTGTCCCTACCTATGCGACGATCGGCATTTGGGGCGCCGTCGCACTCACGGTGCTGCGCTTCATCCAGGGTGTAGGCGTTGGCGGCGAATGGGGTGGCTCGGTCCTGATGTCGATGGAATGGGCACGCACCAACGCGCATCGCGGCTTTGTCGCATCGTGGCCGCAGTTCGGCGTGCCGGCGGGGCTTTTTCTTGCCAACTTGGCGGTGCTCGCCATGAGCAAGATCTCCGGCAGCGGTTTCCTCACGTGGGGCTGGCGGGTGCCTTTTGTCCTCAGTATCGTACTGGTCGCGATCGGTCTCTACATCCGCTTGAATATTCTCGAAACGCCGATCTTCGCTCGGCTTTTGGCCGAGCGCAAAATCGAAAAGACGCCGATGCTCGAGGTGCTGCGCCGTCAGCCGAAAGACATCCTTCTCTCGGCCTTTGCGCGCATGGCCGAGCAGGCACCTTTCTATATTTTCACGGCCTTCGTCTTCACCTACGGCGTCACGACACTGGGCGTGACACGCGACCTGTTGCTGGCGGCGGTGCTGGCGGCTTCCGTGTTGGAATTCGGCACCATCCCGCTCTTTGGCCATGTGTCCGATTTGATCGGACGGCGGCGGATGTACATGATCGGTGCGGCCACTGTCGGGCTATTTGGCTTCCTTTATTTCGCGATGGTCGACACCAGGAATCCGATGTGGATCTTCGCGGCCATCGTGCTTTCGCTGGTACCGCATTCGATGATGTACGGGCCTCAGGCCGCTTTGATTGCGGAATCCTTTACAGGGAGGTTGCGTTACAGCGGTGCGTCCATGGGCTACCAGTTGGCTTCCGTTGTTGCCGGCGGCCCTGCGCCGCTGATTGCGACTGCGCTCTTCGCTTACTACCACTCGGGCTATGCAATCGCGGGCTATGTCCTGGCGTGCGCGGTGCTCAGCTTGATCGCGGCCTCGCGGTTGGGTGATTACACGAACAAGGACATCTCGCAGGAATACGACGACGCGCAGGCGATGCGCGATAGCAAACACGCAACCCCCGGCGCCTGATCATTCAGCTTTGCCCGGGCTTGCGGCGGTACGCCGCATCGACGGGGGGCTCACCACGCGCAGGGTGGCTGACTCTTTCTCGGGGACTTTACGTGCAGATTTACGGCAATGCGGTTCGCTTGACGCATCTGCCGATCATTCGAGAATCACGCGCCATTCGCTCGCCCATCGCTCGCCAACCACCCGCGCTACGTTCAAAGCTTTTGCACGAGAGTAAACTTCGGTTGTGAGCGCCGTTGCTACCCCTTTTTCCCGCGCAGCCTCAGAAGTAGAAAGGTCGTGCGCATAGCAAGGCCCCTTCAACATCTAGCAAGTCGGCTCGCCGTTCAAGCAAGCCCCTTGGAGCCATTCCTTATGCCTGAATCGAACATGTCGTTCCTCAACAGGATTTCCCTTGCAGTAGGCACCTTTTTTTCCATTGTGTGTGACCGAGAGTTCGCCGCCGCCGTGATTCGCTTGCGAGACACAGCGGCAGGCACGGCACCCACCGCTGCGCCCACTGCAGCAGCCTTCGCTGCGCAGCAACCGACGGCAACTGCCACACCCACGATCAAGGAAACAAGTCCGGAGGCGGCGCTTCAGCTTTTGGGGCTCCTACAACGTGACGCGCGTTTTGTCGATTTCGTCGAAGAGGACATCGCAGGTTATTCCGATGCGGACATCGGCGCCGCCGCGCGGCTGGTGCACGACGGCTGCCGCGCGACGCTGCGCGAGCATTTCACGATTCGCCCTGTGCGTGCAGAGGCCGAAGGCAGCCGCGTGACGTTGGCCGAGGGTTTCGACGCAACTGCGAATCGTCTGACGGGCAATGTGGTAGGCAAGCCGCCGTTCACCGGCAGCATCAGTCACCGCGGCTGGCAGGTGGAGGAAATCCGGCTCCCGATGCTCACCGGCAGCCGTGATTCAACGGTCATCGCACCGGCTGAGGTGGAACTATGACTGACCCGCGCTATTCGATCGGCATCGATCTGGGCACCACGCACTGCGCACTTTCGTACGTCGACCTCAGTGCCAGTGACGGCGAGAATACGAGCCACGCCGTCTTGCCGATCCCGCAGCTCACTGCAGCAGGCGCGATCGAAAAACTCGATTTGCTGCCGTCGTTTCTCTACCTGCCACACCCAAGCGAAATGACGCCGGGCGATCTTGCATTGCCGTGGCTTGCCGGGCGCGACTTCGCAGTGGGCGAAATGGCCCGCAGCCGAGGGGCGGGAACGCCGATCCGGCTGGTATCGAGTGCGAAAAGCTGGCTTAGTCATCCGGGTGTGGACCGCCGCGGCGCGATTCTGCCGGGCGATGCGCCGCCAGAAGTCTCGCGCATTTCCCCGCTCGAAACCTCGGTTCGCTTTCTCACGCATCTGCGCGAAGCGTGGGATCACGCTCATCCCGATGCACCGTTCAGCGAACAGGAGATTACGGTCACCATCCCCGCCTCGTTCGACCCGGCCGCAAGAGAGTTGACGGCCGAGGCCGCGGACGCTGCGGGCTATACCCGCATGACGCTGCTGGAAGAGCCGCAGGCGGCGCTCTATAGCTGGATTCAGAAGAGCGGCGGTGCGTGGCGCAAGCAGGTCAAGGTCGGCGACATCATTCTCGTGGTGGATGTCGGCGGCGGTACCACCGATTTGTCCCTTATCGCCGTGGTCGAACGCGAAGGCAATCTTGAGTTGCATCGCGTCGCAGTGGGTGAGCACATTCTCCTGGGCGGCGACAACATGGATCTTGCGCTGGCCCATGTCGTTGCGCGCAAGCTCACTGCCCTCGGCACGCAAATCGATTCATGGCAATTGCGGGCTCTGACCTATGCGTGTCGATCTGCAAAGGAAATGCTGCTGAGCGCGCCCGATACGGATGTCGTGCCGATCGTCGTGCCGAGCCGGGGGGCAAAACTGATCGGTGGCTCGATTCGCACCGAACTGACCCGCACGGAACTGACGCAGACCATTCTCGACGGCTTTTTCCCCCGAGTCGATGTGTCCGCGCGTCCGATCAATCGCCCAAGGGCCGGATTGACCCAACTCGGATTACCGTACGCGCAGGATGCGGGCATCACGCGGCATCTGGCCGCGTTCCTCGCACGCCAGGTGGGGGCGCTCGCCGAGGTTGACGGCTTGCCCTACTTGCCGGCCGAAGGTGCAAGCTTTCTGCACCCCACAGCGGTCCTGTTCAATGGCGGCGTGTTCAAGTCGCCGCTGCTGGTCGAGCGAATTCTCGAGACGCTCAACAGCTGGCTCGCGGGCGACGGTGCAGCGTCCGCACGCCTGCTGGAGGGCGCCGATCTCGATCTCGCTGTCGCGCGCGGCGCCGCGTACTACGGCTACGTGAAACGCGGCAAGGGCGTGCGCATTCGGGGGGGCACCGCGCGCGCTTATTACGTTGCGGTCGAATCATCGATGCCCGCCGTGCCCGGCATCGAACCGCCTGTGCAGGCGTTGTGTGTGGCGCCGTTTGGCATGGAAGAAGGCACGGACGCGCAATTGCCGGCCCAGGAGTTCGGGCTCGTCGTCGGCGAACCGGTGCATTTCCGATTCTTCGGCTCGTCGGTGCGTCGCCAGGATCAGGTCGGCACGATGCTCGATTTCTGGGCGCCCGATGAATTGCAGGAGCTGGAGGAAATCCAGGCCACGCTGCCTCCCGAAGGACGAACCGCTGGCGAGGTTGTGCCGGTGAAGTTGCATGCAAGGATTACCGAGGCCGGGACGCTGGAGCTCGAGGCCGTCCCGCGAGGCTCGAACGAGCGTTGGACAGTCGAGTTCGACGTGCGCGGCGGTGCAAGCGCCCGAGCCCAATGAGGCAATACACCGTCGGCATCGATCTCGGCACGAGTCATACGGTCGTCGCGTACGCCCAGGCGGGCTCTGATGAAATTCGTGTCTTCGATATCGATCAGCTCGTGAGCCCGGGCGAGTGTGCCGCGCGTGCGCTTCTGCCGTCGGTGCGGTACCACCCAGCGCCCGGCGAGCTCAATCCGGACGATCTGCTACTGCCTTGGCGCGGCGCCGGGCGCGGGGAGTTGCAACCGGCCGTAATTGGTCGCCTCGCCCGCACGTTAGGCGCACAAGTGCCGGGCCGGCTGGTGACCAGCGCGAAGAGTTGGCTGTCGCATGCGGCGGTCGATCGGCTCGCGCCGATTTTGCCGTGGGGCGCGGATAACGAAGTCGGCAAGGTGTCGCCCGTCACCGCTAGCGCCAGCTATCTGACTCACGTGCGCGAAGCGTGGAATTTTCGTTTTGCACACGCGCCGCTGGAAGATCAGGATGTGGTGCTCACCGTGCCCGCATCCTTCGATGAGGGCGCACGCGCGCTGACGCTGCAAGCCGCGCGCATGGCGAAGCTGCCTTCCTTGCGCTTGCTCGAGGAACCGCAGGCTGCCTTCTACGATTGGCTCTTTCGTCATCGCGCCACGCTTGGCAGCGAGTTGGCCCAAACGCGGCTCGTATTGATTTGCGATGTGGGCGGCGGCACGACGGATCTCACACTCGTCAAGGTGCACTTCGAGGACGGCGAGCCGCGGTTGACTCCACAATTGACCCCGCAGTTGACCCGCATCGGCGTCGGAAACCACTTGATGCTGGGCGGCGACAACATGGACCTTGCGCTGGCCCGTCTCGTCGAACCGCGCATTGCCGCGCAGCAAACACGGTTGTCGGCAACGAGCCTCGCCCAGCTCGTCGAACGGTGTCGTGCAGCAAAGGAACAGCTGCTGGCCCCTCAGGCGCCGGATTCGGTCGCCATCACGCTGCTGGGCGCGGGCGCCAGACTTGTCGGCGCGGCGCGCACGGCTGAAGTGAGCCGGCAGGAAGTCGAGCAGATCGTCGTGGAGGGTTTCTTTCCCCGCGTGGCGTCCGGCGAGCAGCCTCGACGTGCAAGAGGGGCGATCGTCGAATTCGGCCTGCCCTATGCGACGGACCCAGCAATCACCCGGCACATAGCGGCGTTTCTGAATCGATTCGCCGCGCCTTCACGTGAAGCACTGAACGTGTCTGAGTGTGCCGATCAAACTTTGCCGATGCCGGATACGTTGCTGCTAAATGGCGGCGTCTTCCGGGCCAAAGCGTTGACCAACCGTTTGGCGCAAACACTTGGCGAGTGGCGCGGGCAGCCGCTGCGCGTCTTGCAAAACGATCATCCGGATCTTGCCGTGGCGCGAGGGGCTGTCGCATACGGACTCGCGCGTGCGGGAATCGCGCCGCGTATCGGCGGCGGTTCGCCGCGTAGCTACTTTCTCGCCCTGGATAACGGGGCACAAAACTCGCGCGGCGTGTGTCTGTTGCCCCGAGGAACCGAAGAAGGCCAAGAGGTGCGGCTCGAGGATCGAGTCTTTGCGCTGCGGCTCGGGCAACCCGTGCGTTTTCATCTCACCTCTACGGTGGCCGACACGTTCTATCGGCATGGCGATCTTGCCGATATCGCGACGGATGACTTTGTCCGGCTGCCGCCCATCGCTGCTGTCCTGCAGCGAAAAGGCGCGAGCGGATCGCGCGAGACGCCGGTCAAGCTCACTACGTCGCTCACGGAGGTTGGCACACTCGAGGTGCATTGCATTGCGATGGACGACCCTTCGCAGCGATGGCTGTTCGAGTTCCAATTGCGACGCGACGACACCGCACCCGAGGTATCCGGGCCTAATCGTCATCCATCGCTTGACGAGGCAATCGAGCTCATCGACCGTGCATTCGGCCCCCGTTCGGCCACCGTCGAATCGAAAGAAACCAGACGCTTGCGTGCTCAGCTCGAGCAGCTTCTTGGGCCGCGCGAGAGTTGGGATAGCGCTTTGCTTCGCGACATGTTTGCTGCGCTCTGGGAGCGCGCACGCCGGCGGCGGCGCTCAGCGGACCATGAGCGCATATGGCTCAATCTGGCAGGCTATTGTGTTCGCCCGGGGTTTGGCTACCCGCTCGACGGCTGGCGCGTGGAACAGCTTTGGTCCTTGTTCGACGATGGCATTCAGTATGTCAATGACGCTCAAGTCTGGTCTGAATGGTGGACGCTTTGGCGCCGGGCCGCGGGAGGGCTGGGCGAGCATGCGCAGCTTCAGTTGCTGGACGCGCTTGCGTACCTTGAACCCACCAACATGAAGCGGCGAAGAATGCCATTCGATCCCGCCAAGGTAGGCCATGCCGATATGGTCCGCCTTAGCGCGTCGCTTGAACGCGTAGCGGTCGATCGCAAGATCGAAATCGCGGAGCGACTGCTGGTTCAACTCAAGAAGCCTTCGGAAAACCAGCAGAATTGGTGGTCCATCGGACGCATCGGTGCGCGCCGACCATTTTATGGAAGCGTGCATGGCGTGGTGCCGCCCGAAGTGGCAATGCCGTGGCTCGATGCGATTTTGGCGCTCGATTGGAAGAAGGTCGAGCCCGCCGCATTCGCTGCCGTGCAGATATCCCGTATGACAGGCGACCGGACCCGAGACCTCCCGGCGTCGGCCCGTGAGACTGTCGCCCGGCGGCTCCAAGCCGCGAACGTACCGCCGACGTGGGTTGAAATGGTGCGCGAAACAGTGGACCTCGACGACGCCGACACGGTGCGCGTCTTTGGCGAGTCATTGCCCGCCGGCTTGAAATTGATCGTTGAACAATAAATGATGAGTGGGGCGATTGAGTCGACTGAGTTGCCGCCGCTTATTGTGCAAGCCCGGTTCCTCACGGCGACAGAGAATCGGCGCGCTCTCTGCACAGCACGAGCATTCGCTGGATCATGGTGCTCGAGTAATTGAGCACCATTTCCTCCGTGAAGAGCGCCTGAACGCTCGACAGTCGCACAGCGATACCTGCTTTCAGTAGCTCGCTTTCAGCAATTTTTAGCGCAAGTTGACCGATTTGCACACGCTCCAGCCAATTCATGGACACAACATGCCGCGCAAGCCACGCGCGGCAATTAGCTACCACGTGGTCGATTCGCCACTCCTGCGTCAGTGCGTAAGACGCTGCCGCAGTCGCAACCAAAAAGCAGAGCAATTCGGCACGCCCGTCAGGCATTCGGTTGATATCGCGTTTGTCCATTGCCACACTATGCTTCAGCCAAAATCTGTCCGATAGCTTGCTCGAATGCTTCCACGGACTGTCCCCCGTTTATCAGGTAGCGCTCATTGAAAATGATCGCCGGCACGGACTGGATGCCCATCGCCATATACTGTCGTTCTTCCGCACGAACTTCGTCCGCATAGTCTGCACCTTGAAGCATGTTGCGCGCCTGCGCCGCGTCAAGTCCAACGGATTGTGCTGCCTCGACCAGAACCTCATGGTTGCTTGGGTCTTTGCCCTCGGAATGATAGGCCCGTAACAATGCTAGTTTGAGCGGCAACTGCGTGCCGTTGATCCCAGCCCAATAAACGAGGCGGTGCGCATCGAAGGTGTTATAGACGCGCGTACGCGGGCCGAAGGCAAAGCCAACGCTCGCTCCACGTTCGCGGATAACGGCCTGCGTCTCGGCAATCTGCGCCGGCGTGCGCCCGTATTTTTTGCCGAGATAGTCAATAACGTCTTCGCCTTCCGGCCCCATCTGCGGATTCAACTCAAAGGGATGCATGACGATTTGAGCCTCGACCGCGTGCCCAAGGCGCGACAATGCGAGTTGGAGCGAGGATAGGCCTATGGCACACCATGGGCATGCGATATCGGATACGAAATCGACTCTAAGCGGTTGTGTCATTGCTTTCCTTGATAGAGCGCTATTTCACCGGAATTTGCGTCCCCGCGGGCACCGGTACAGCGGTTACGCTATTTTTCGCGCTTCCCGATATCACTCTGTCGCTATATGTCAAATAGACGAGCGTATTGCGCTTCGCATCGACAATTCGCACAACGTGCAGCGTTTTGAAGACCAATGACATGTGTTCGGTGAAGACGTCCGCTTGCTGGTGGACCGGCTCCGAAAAGTGAATCGGCCCGACTTGCCTGCAAGCGATCGATGCCTCAGTCGGGTCTTCCGCGATGCCAAGCGTTCCTTTCAACCCGCCCGTGCGTGCGCGCGAGACATAGCACGTCACGCCCGTGACGGCAGGGTCGTCATAGGCCTCGACCACGACTCTGTCCGACCTTGGGAGTCTGAAATTCGTGTTCACGCTGCCAATTTCTTCGGCATATGAGTGCTGGGCACAGCATGCCAACGCGGCGAAGGCGAGGGCGGCAGCGGTCGTTCCCGTCCGCCGCCGTGCTACAGCGGCATCGTGGCGCGGCGGATTGTAAGCGGCAAAGCGGCGTGTGGCGGTTCTCATCGTAATTCCATATGGGCGACGAAGAGACATTATCGGCGTTCGCGGGCTGAGTGCAACCTGGGGTTGTTGCAGGCACGGCGGCGCCCATCGGAGGGGGATGGATTCGGCATTCGAGCCGAAAGGCCGATTCTGGAGAGCGTTTGGCGAAAGGCGTTGGGGAACACCTTTCGTGTTTGACAGCGTATCGCTTTGAAGTCGCGGGCGGGGCAGCACCGATCGGCACTGCTCCCGCCCGCTTACCTTACCGATTGCACTCGCAATGGCACTCAGGCATGCGTCGTTTCAGACTCTTCCGCATGGCCCGGGCGATGCAGCTTCTTTGTGACCACATCGAGCTTGTCGCCCAGCACTCTTCGAACCGTGACGTAGAACACCGGTATAAGCAGCAGTCCGAGGAAGGTGGCGAACAACATGCCGCCTATCACGCCGGTGCCGATCTCATGACGCGAAGAGGAACCCGCGCCGCTTGACGTCACGAGCGGAACGACACCGATGATGAAGGCCAACGAAGTCATGATGATCGGGCGGAAACGCATTTTCGCAGCTTCGAGTACGGCTTCAAAGAGCGTCTTGCCTTCCGCCTGCCCGGCCACGGCAAACTCCACGATAAGAATCGCGTTCTTGGCCGCCAGCCCGATCACCGTGACCATGCCGATCTTGAAGTAGATGTCGTTGGGCACGTGGAAGACACGGCAGAACGTCGCCATGCCAAGCACGCCAAGCGGAACGGCCAACAGCACCGCAACTGGTATGGACCAACTTTCGTATAGCGCGGCCAGGCAGAGGAAGACGACGACGACGGACAGCGCCATCAGCGCCATTGCCGAACTCCCGGCGAGGATTTCCTGATAGGACTGCCCGGTCCAGTCGGCCGCAAAACCGGCCGGCAGCGACTTGTCGACCATGTTCTGGAGGATTTGCATCGCCTGACCCGTCGAGTACCCGGGTGCTGCCATGCCAACGATCTCGACTGCCGAATAGCCGTTGAAGCGCGGCAATGCCTGCGGAGCGAAGGTCCAGTTCGATTTCACGACGCTCGACAGCGGCACCATGTTGTACGGGCTGATCGAGTGATCGCTGACAGACGGATTGATCGGGCTGATCGCACCGCTGGGCGACGTGCCGGTGCCGCTCGTGCCGGCGGCGCTTCCTGACACACCGCTCGGGGTGTACATGTGCCCCAAGGAGTCTATCCCCATGCGGAACGGCGCGTCGGCCTGCACAAAGACGCGCTTCACACGCCCGCCATAAGTGAACTGGTTCACGTAGACCGGAGCGAGATCCATTTGGATAGTGTTGTAGACATCGGTGAGCGACAGGCCCATCGATTGCGCCTGGACGCGGTCCACCGTCAACTCAAGCTGAGGTGCTGCCGGCAGCGAGTTGGCCCGCACGCCGAAGAGCGCCGGGTTGCGCGCCGCCTCGCCAAGCAACGTTTTTTCCGCCTGCGCGAGCTCATCC
Organism: Paraburkholderia sp.; assembly: GCA_034668065.1. Classification (GTDB taxonomy): domain Bacteria; phylum Pseudomonadota; class Gammaproteobacteria; order Burkholderiales; family Burkholderiaceae; genus Trinickia. Next base: position 7,403 of record JAXDQB010000336.1, on the reverse strand, counting down.
CTGGACTGCCCGTCGCGCGCCTGCAGGTACATGTCCACCCCGCCGAATTGGCTTAGGCCGCGGATGGTAGGCAGGTTGACGACAAAGATCTGAGCGTCGCGAATGCCGTGCAGGATCTTGTTCGCTTGCGGAATCAGCTGCATCGCAGTTTCCGGGCGTTGATCCCAATCCTTCAGCTTGATGAAGGCCATGCCGACATTTTCGCTGTCGCCCACGAAGCTGAAGCCCTCGTTAGTAAACACGCCCTCAATGTTGTTGCCGATTGGGCTGTTCTTGAGCTTGTCGTAGACCTCCTCCATGACTTCGTGCGTACGAGGCAACGTAGCGCCCGACGGCAGATTCACGATGGCCAGAATGAAGCCTTGGTCCTCGTCCGGAACGAGCGCGGTGGGCAGATGGGCGAAAATCACCCCGCCCACCCCGGCAAGCGCCACGAACAGGACCATCCAGCGCGGCGCGCGCCGAACGACGCGGCTGATATGGCCGACGTACGTATCGCCCAGTCGATCGAATCCGCGGTTGAACCATCTGAAAAAGGCATTCGGTTCGTGATGGGTGTCCTTGAGGATTGACGCGCAAAGCGCGGGCGTGAACGACAACGCAAGGAATGCGGAGAAGGCCATCGAGACGGCGATCGTCAGCGCGAACTGCGAATAGATGATGCCGGTCGCGCCCGGCTGCATTGCGGAGGGGACGAACACCGCGCACAGCACCACTGTGATAGCGACGATCGCGCCGCCGATCTGGCCCATGGCCTTGCGCGTCGCTTCCCGTGGGCTCAGTCGCTCCTCGCGCATGATGCGCTCGACGTTCTCGATCACCACGATCGCGTCGTCCACCACGATGCCGATGGCGAGCACCATGCCGAAGAGGTCCAGTTGATTGAGCGAGAAGCCCAACGCCTTCAGGCCGATGAATGTCCCGAGCAGTGCAACCGGAATGACGAACGTCGGGATGAGCGTCGCGCGAAAGTTCTGCAAGAACACGAGCATGACGAAGAACACGACGACGATCGCCTCGATGAGCGTATGCACCACGTCCGTGATCGAGGCCTTAATGAACGGTGTCGTGTCGTACGGCACGAACCAGCTGACGCCGGCCGGAAGATCGCGACCGATTACGGCCATTTGGGCTTTGACCTTCTTGGCGACCTCGAGCGCATTCGCGCCGGGCAGAAGGAACACGCCCAAGCCGCTTGCCGGCTTGCCGTTATAGGCGGCAGACGTACCGGCGGTTTGCGCACCGAAGCTGACTCGTCCGACGTCGCTCACGCGAACTACGCTGCCGTCGTTGTTTGTCCGCAGAATCACGTCGCGAAACTGCTTGGCCGATGAGAACAGCTTGTCGCCCGAGACGGTCGCCGTGAAGACCTGGCCTTTGACAGCCGGGTCTGCGCCAATCGAGCCGGTCGCGAATTGGGCGTTTTGCGCCTGAATGGCGTTGAGCACCTGCGTCGTCGACATTCCGTAGCTTTGCAACTTATCGGGATCGAGCCAGATTCGCATCGCGTATTCTGAGCCCAACTGGAACGTGTTGCCCACGCCGCTGATGCGGCCGACAACCGGCTCAATCTGCGAGGCGACGATGTCGCTCAGGCGCCCTGCGTCGATCGCGGGGTTGTCGGAGTGCAAGCCGATGAACAACAGGATGTCGGGGCTGGCTTTCGCAACCACGAGACCCTCCTGGGCCACCTCGGTCGGCAACAACGGCTGCGCGAGCGCGACCTTGTTTTGCACCTGCACTTCGGCAATATCGGGGTTGGTCCCGGTGGCAAAGGTCAGTGTGATCGTGACCGTGCCGTTTGCATTCGACATCGAGCTGAAGTACAGCAAGTTGTCGATGCCGGTTAGCTGCTGTTCGATCACCTGCGTGACCGTCGTCTCCAACGTAGCGGCATTGGCACCCGGATACGTCGCCGTCACCGTAACTTCAGGCGGGGCGATGTCCGGATACGAGTCGATTCCCATGTGCATAAGCGAAATTACGCCGAACATGCAGATGAGAATCGGGATCACCCACGCAAATACGGGGCGGTCGATAAAGAAACGTGGCATGCGTCGAACTCCTTAAGACGGATTGCCGCTCGACACGGATGCCGAGCCGAACTGCGTCGGTTTTGCGCTTTGCCCGGGCTCGGTCCAAGGGCTCGCTTTGGCCAGTGCCCCTTCGTGCACCGTTTGAAGCCCGGAGACGACGACTTGATCGCCGTCGGCCAGTCCGCCCGTCACGACCCAATCGTTGCCGTCGCTGTCCGTCGCGTGAACGTCCTTGCGTACGACTTTTCCATCCTTGCCGACGACCATCGCATACGCCCCGACGGTATCGCGCTCGATGGCTTGTTGCGGAATCAGGAATGCGCTCTTTTGTTCGCCGAGGTCGACATTCAACGACACATACATGCCCGGCAACAGTTCATGCCTTGGGTTGGGCACGCGCGCGCGCAAATTAACCGCACCCGTTACGGAGTTGACCGATACATCCGAAAAGTCGAGCGTGCCCAACTGATCGTACGCGGTGCCGTTAGGCAGCTTGATTTGGACCTTAACGTCGTGCGGCGCCGCCAGTGCGACGTCGCCATTGCTTTGCGCCTGCCGCAGCGTGACGAGATCAGCGGAGCTGATCGTGAAATTCACGTAGAGCGGATCGACTTGCTGGACGGTCGTGAGCAGTGTACCGGCGGCACCTGCGTCGGCTGTGCCGTTGCCGACCACTGCGCCGGCGGTCACCTGTTGCTCCCCTGCCATACCGGTGATGGGCGAGGTCACCTTCGTATAGCTGAGGTTGACGCGTGCGCCCTCGACGACGGCCTCGTCGGCCTGCACCTTGGCAACCGCGCTGCGCTCCGCCGCGTCGGCATTGTCGACCATCTGCTGAGAAACGGAGCCCACCGGCAGCAGCTTGCGGTAGCGCTCGGCGATATGACGATCGTTGACCTCGGTCGCCTGATCCTCGGCCAGCGTGGCGAGATCGTTGTCGAGCATGGTGCGGTAATAGGTCGGATCGATTTCGAATAGCACCTGTCCGGCCTTCACCTCGCCGCCCTCCGCGTAGAGGCGCTTGAGCAATACGCCCGAAACGCGGGCGGTCACGTTGGCGTTGTAATAGGCGGACAAGCGTCCGACCAGGTCTCGCTTGAGCGGGACGTCCTGCGGTTGCGCAGTGATGACGCCCACTAGTGGCACGGGTGCAGCCGGCGGCGGACCGTCCTTGCTGCAGCCGACGAGGGCAATGAAACCAAGGGACAACAAAGATGCGCGCAGAGGAAGTGACCTCTTAGAAGACCGGGTGTGCATGATTGTGGTATCGGGAAAGGCCATCAGTCGGTTAGCGACAGCCGACGACAAGCAATCACAGGTACTAGCCTGCGCGCGCGGTTGGGGTGCGTCGGACATCGAATGATTTTGCAAAACGTCGAATTAAGAAAAAGGACACAGGGACACAAGGAACGAGTGGTTGCCTGTGCGCTTCACGGCATGGCGAGTGGTTTAGCGTCTGCCGCCTTTGGCTGAGATCCGGAGGACGCGCCGGGGCCCGCGAACGGCTTTTTGGTGTCGTCCGCGTCGTGCCATTGCCAGCCGCCACCCAGATTTCTGACGAGTGTCACGCTGCTAAGTGTCAGCAATGCCTGTGTGTCCGCGAGGTTTTGTTGCGCCAGCAATAACGTGAGTTGCTGGGTCAGCACGTTTTGTTCGCTTGCAACGCCAACCCGGAACTGTGCCTGCTCCCTCTCAAATAGCTGCTGGTTGCGCCGGTACATTCCCGCATAGGCTTGCTGCTGTTGCAGCAGGTGGTTGCTCGAAGACAGGCTGTCCTCAACGCTCTGGAATGCCGTCAGCACCGTTTGGCGATAGGCCGCCACGTACTCATCGTAGGTCGCCCGCGCCTCGCGCAGGGCGGCGCTTCGCGCACCGCCGTCGAAGAGCGGCTGGCTGAGGCTGGGCCCTAAGGTCCAGAGTCGGTTCGGCAACGAGAACAGATTCGAGAGCGTGCCGGCCTGGACTCCGGCTTGCGCGGACAGCATGAGGGTCGGGAAGAAAGCTGCCTTGGCGACGCCGATTTTTGCGTTTGCCGCTGCGGCCAAACGCTCGGCACTGACCACGTCATATCGACGCTCGAGCAATTGCGAGGGCAACGCCAACGGAACTGCGGGCGTGACAAACGAATAATGCGTGTCCGGTGCAATCGAAAAATTGCCTGGCGGCACACCGGTCAACACCGCAATCGCGTGTTCATACTGCTCGCGCGTTGTCTGCGTTGCCTGCAGGTAGGCGATCACTTGTTCGAGCGTGTCCTGCGTCATCAGGACATCACTGCTCGACGATTCTTTCTGCTCGAAGCCGGCGCGCGTCATATCCAGCATGCGCGTGTCGATCTGTTGCTGCTGCTCGAGCAAACCGATATCGACGTCAGCCTGGCGCAATGCGAAATAATCTGTTGCTACACTCGCGGCAATTGACAGTCGCTCTCCGGCGAGTTGCGCATCTGTCGATTGTGCGCTCTCCTTGCTCGATTCGATCTCACGGCGGATTTGCCCCCAGAGATCCGGCTCCCAACTTGCCGAAACGTTTGCACTGCCGATGTTGTACTCACCCGGCATGGCGAAGGTTGACGAGGTGCGGGCTGCTCCGGGGCCGAGACCCATGCGCGTGACTGCGACGCCAGCATTGATTTGGGGATAAAGATTCGCAGTGGTGGCAGAGACCGTGGCCTGAGCAAGGCGATATGCCGCATCGGCCTGAGCAATCGATTGATTGGCTTTGAGTGCCTGTTCGATCAATCGAGTCAGCGTGGCGTCCTGATAGTCGAGCCACCAGGTGCTGGATAGCGACGCTTGCGGGTTGGCATGTGCCCGTTGCCAGTCGACACCTTCCTTAAATTGCGTCGGGATCTCCACGGGCGGTTTCCGGTAGTCGGGCCCAACTGTGCAAGCGGCTGCAAGCAACGCTGCCACTGCTGCACAACCACACCTGACTAATCGCTGAATCACGCCTGACGGCGAAGGCTTCCTCGCGCATAAGCGATCGGCCGTGTCTGGATACGATGAAACTTCTGACATTCCGTTATTTCGACTCTTAAATTGATACAACTGCGGCGACGCGCGTACCAATAGCAAATCGCAGCGACCAAGGCAACTTGCGATGCCTTACCGGAGTTCGTTCATTACATTCCGTAAGAGCGGTTGTAATGAAAATCACAGCAAATCGGCGTAGCACTCTTCGAAGAAAGGCACGTGCAACGTCTGCAAGTGGACGATTTCGGACGGCGTTGGTCGGCGTCGGGTTTCCTGCGTTGAGAGAAATCGTGCGGTAGCTATTTCCGTTTTGCCATAGCGGAAAGGCCGGATGATAGCGACTCATTAATAATGACGCTTGCGACAGTGCTTCCCTATCGCAGGGCAGTGAGGCATTACGTCGCAGTACGCGGTGCGATGTCCATATTGGCAATGAGGGTTGGGAGCTTGCGCTTTTGCTTGTGCGGCCCCTTCGGGCATGGTTGGGGCCCACGTGATCATGCAATTTTGCGGTTGAACGGCACTCGCTGCACGCTTTGATGACCAAAGCACCGCCGCGTCATCGTGACGCGCGGCAGCCCCGCTTACGTAAGTTGGGAGTGTCGGTCCGGACTCGCTTCAGCAGGGAGCGCTTCGTCGCAAAGCTCGAGCTTCGAGTGATTGATAGTGCCGGTCATGACGTCGAGCGCCAGGTTGTTCGGCGCTATTTCGATGGGCTCGCCGAGGTCGCTTGAGATCGCTTACGCTCGCTTGCGCTCGCTTCGGGTGAAAGGAGTGCGTAAGGAATGAGGGTGGAATAGAGCGGCTTTTACGCTCATTCATGGGTGACGGTTCGTCAATTCGCTTGAACCTTCGCATTGCCGCCATAGCCGGGCCCGGGAAGATCTACTCTTGTCTTGTCCGAAAATCTTTCGAAGCCCCCACCATGACTATGCGTGTCACGACACCTAGCACTCCTTTGCCCACGCACGACACGGTGCGCGAGGATAGCGCGCAGATCACGAGCGTTCGCGCTCCCGCGCAGTCGTCGTCGGGAGCATTAGGCAACCTGCCTCCTCCCTTAGGGGTGGCAGTCTTGCTGGCGCGATCGAACGCGATTGGCCGCGGTAGACCTGTGAGCCGTCCGCGCGCTGATCTGCCGCTTGCAAGCGCTTTATCGAAACCTTTTCCTGGTCGCCTACTGTTGACAAGGCCAGCAGCCCCCGTGGGACCGCGGCCACTACTCCGATCCCGATTGTCATCGTCATCCAGCCTAAACAGCACAACGGAAGCGGACAACATGCTTGAAAAGTCGCTCAGCCTGCCATCCAGTAGGACATCGTTGACTAGCTTATCCGCCCAATCACACGGGATGTCCTTGCCGGCCGGGAGCGCACCACTGCGTGCATCCGCTCCGTCCACCTTTGAAGAAATGGGGATTCCCATCGCATCCGCACCCGGCAGGCACGGCCTTCAAAACAACAGCGCACCGCAGCGGCCAAACATTAAGGGGATTCTCAGCAGCATGACGTCCCGTTTGAGCCGCAGGCCTTGGGGGTGGGGCGGCAAACGCTCGGTATCGTCCGCGGAGCCAGCAATACATGGTTTGCAAGAACAAGTGGTACGAGCCACGATCGATGCCGGTCTCGGCGGAATGAGAAGGATATCGGGCGACCAACAACAGCTCGATACCACAATGGAAATGCTGAGAAAAAACGATGAAGTCGGCCTGAAAGCGGCAGCTACAGGCAATGGCCCGCTGCGCTCATTTGCTACGGCGCTGAAGGCCTGCTCAGACCAATTGGAAGGAAACTCAGGCGTGCAAGCCCTTCCAAAGCAGGCGCAAGAAGCCATTGGCAAACTCCAGGAATTTTATACCGCCAACCCCGATCTCATCAGCCTCGGGAACCCTGACACGTTCGGCAACATGAAACTGACAGGAGAGCAGGCGGACCAACTCGTATCGAAATTCAACAAAGGCATTTCGCTAATGTCTGATCTAGAGAAGGCAATGAAGCAGTAGAAAACGCAATATCCGCTTGGATCGAATCGTCACGTAGCCGCGCGGACGAACTACTCCAAACGGGTTGCTTGCGCACCGCCCCCCTCGACCTGACGCGAGCCGCGATTTCGCATGACAGGATGCTGACCGCTGGCCATTCGATCTTGGCTCGTCTGGTTGCAGTTGATGCGGGCTGGCGATGATCGAGCGCAGGTTGTCGAATACATCAGTATTTTCCTAATGACAACGTCGCCCGATTGAGCATCATTGTGTCGCTGCTTCACTCAGTGTGATGCTCATACTTTGGGATCGCGTCTGCCAACTGAGTTACTCCTTGTGATTGTTTTGATCGCGGTGGACAAGCGGCGGCATCATCAGAAAAAAGTTACCGAGCCGTTACGCTGCGTTTCA
>JAXDQB010000335.1:0-18187 GCA_034668065.1 Paraburkholderia sp. | reverse complement strand
CAACGGCTCAGGGACCAACGGCTCGGTGGCCGACGGCTCAGGGACGCTTTTCTTTGCATCATCTGCCGCCGCGGCTGGCCTGGCCCCGCGGCCTGATCTCAGCCGCCGCGCGCGTGATGCGTCGCGCGAAAGTACTTGACCCGAGGCGGCGCCCGCGAGGTCGATTCGCGCGGCACCTTCGACAAGGCAGGTCCAGTAACGGGTTCCGCGGCACCATGTCGAGATCGCTTCACGCAACTCCGATTCGCTCAATCCAAGTTCCTGTTCGTGCTTGACGAGGTCTTCAAAGATGCCGATCTTGAGGGGCACCTTGGGCGCCGGCTTGCGTGGAAAGGCGAGCGGGAATCGCTTTTGAAGTTTCGCAATCGCCAGCACCACCGGATCCACCGGCTTTGACTTGTTCGCCGCCGGCTTCGACTTGTTCGCCGCCGGCTTCGACTTGTCCGCCGCTGGCTTCGACTGGTTCGCCGCTGGCGCCGGCCGACGTACTCGTGACGTCTTTTCGACTCGCTCGCGCTCGGCTTGTTTCGCGAGTTGATCCTTCAATGCAGCAAGTTGTTCGAAGCCCATGGTGCCTAGCCCACAAAAAGAGCCCTCAATTGTAGCAGCCCGTCTTACGTCATCGCCTGGCATTACATCGGGAGGCATTCGATTGCGGGCCCAAGTTACCGCTCGCGATGCGGTTCGGGCGCAAGACCGATTCCCGGCAAGGGGTGATTCGAGCGTCATCCGGCGCTGGGCAACCCCGGTATATTCACACCGAACGTTTGAAGCAAGAGAATGACGTTGAGAATCAAAATTGTTGTCGTTCCGAGGATCGTCGCGACAGCGGTCAATCGACCGTTCACGAATGGCCCCATGATGTCGCGCCGGCAGGTCAGAATAGCCAACGCGATCATCGGGGCCGGCAGGGCGAAGCTCAGTACCACCTGGCTGTAGACCAGTGCATCGGTGGCGTTGACACCGAGCGCTACGACCACGAAGGCTGGCACCATCGTCACGAGGCGGCGTAGCCAAATCGGGATTCGGAAGCCTACGAAGCCTTGCATGATGACTTGTCCCGCCATCGTCCCGACGACTGAACTGGAAATCCCCGAGGCCAGCAGCGAAATCAGAAAGACTCCGGCGGCGCCCGCGCCGAGCAAGGGCGTCAGGATGTGATAGGCGGTCTGGATCTCGGCCACGTCAGGATGACCGGCATGAAAAGCACCGGACGCCATAACGACCATGGCCATGTTCACCAGACCGGCAACTGTCAACGCAATAATCACCTCGGCGTTGGAAAAACGCAGCAGCTGGCGGCGACCTGCCTCTGTGCCTGCCGGCGCGCGACTTTGGGTCAGGCCGGAATGCAGATAAATAGCGTGCGGCATCACCGTGGCGCCGAAAATGCCGACCGCGACCGTCAACGCTGCGCTATCAGGCAACTGCGGCAAGAACGTCCCCCGCGCAGCAGCGCCCCACGAGACGTGCACCAGGAACATTTCGACCAGATAGGACAGCGCAATGGCCGCGACGAGACCGCCGATGATTAATTCGATGGGACGAAAGCCCCGCTTCTCGGCAAGCAGAATCGCGTACGTGACGATGCCGGTCACCAGCATGCCGGCGGGCAACGGCAGATGAAAGAGCAGCGACAGCCCGATCGCACCGCCGAGAAACTCCGCGAGATCTGTGGCCATGGCCGCGATCTCGCTGATCCCCCACATCGCGTAGACCACGGGCGCCGGGAACCGCTCGCGGCAGTGTTCCGCGAGATTGCGGTTCGTGACGATGCCAAGCTTGGCCGACAGCGCCTGGAAAAGCATGGCGATGACGTTGGCGGCGAGCACCACCCACAGCAGTGAGTAACCGTATTTGGCCCCGGCCTGAATGTTTGTCGCGAAATTGCCGGGGTCCATATAGGCAATCGAGGCGATGACCGCCGGTCCGGCAAACAACAGCTTCGCGCGGACACCGCCCCTGCGCCCGGCCAAAACCTCGCCAATGGCCAGCGTGGTACGTTCGGTCAAATTCAGTTCTGCTTCGCCGCTACTCATTACCAAAACCCTTTCGCAAAAAGTCTGACATTGGAGCCGGCCGCGAACCAGTAATCTCGCCCGATGGTTCGACCCCCGCGCGTCGCGGGAAATCAAAAACGGGCCGGCATTGTGTGGGCAGCGACGGGCCGAACGGGGCGATGGCCCAAACTGTGACCGACCAGTGTTGCACGCAGCTCGTGTCGGCAGTCTTGCGGACAAATTAAAAATTAGCAATGCGTTTCGTTACGCGAGAACCCGCTATGCTCTGAAGGTACCGAACGGGCGGGTTCCTTTAAATTAGAACATCGGCAAGAGGGTTGTATGAAGCAATGTTACCGAAAAGGCGCGAAACGCTCCCGCTAACTCGACAACCGTGAACTCATAATTGCCAGCCGATACCTGTGAGCGTTTCGCAGGTTTGCCAAAGACGTCCGGCTGCCAAATTATCCCGCGCCTGCCGCGCAACGCGCGCATCTCCGACGGCGCTCCCGCGCGCCTCGAAAAGGCCCTGGGGCCCGTAGTACCCGCCGTCGCGAATATCTTCCGAAGTCGCCGCATATAGGGTGGGAAGCGCCCCGGCGCGACCGGAGTTCAGCGCGAGCCCGATGAACCGGCCGGCGAAATTGCGCAGGGCGCGCTCGATCGCCGGAGATTGTCCGCCCGCGCGAAAGAGATTCGTTTCTGCAACACCGGGATGCGCAGCCACCGACATCAACCGCGAATGCGCCGCACGCAGGCGCCTGTCGAGTTCGAACGCGAACATCAGGTCGGCAAGCTTCGACTGCCGATAGGCTCGCATGGGCGAATACGATCGTGCAAATTGCAGATCGTCGAAATGCAGTTGTCCTCCCTTGTGCGCGATCGAGGCAACGGTGACGATGCGCGGCCTGTCGTTCGAACCGGCGGCAGCTTGCTCGAGGGCAGGCATGAGCAGGGCGGTGAGCGCAAAATGGCCGAGCACATTCGTCCCGAACTGCAATTCGAAGCCGTCGGCGGTCTCTTGGCGCTTCGGCGGTGCCATGACGCCGGCGTTGTTGACTAGAACATGGATGGGGCGGCGCTGTGCGAGTTCCTTTTGTGCGAACGCGCGTATTGATGACAGCGATGCGAGATCGACTAGCGCGAGTTCGCACTTGGCGCCCGGCGAGTGTGCTGCGATGGCGTCAATAGCCTGCGCTCCACGCCGTTCGTCGCGGCACGCGAGCACGACATCTGCCCCTTTGCGCGCGAGCTCGAGTGCCGAGTAATAGCCGATGCCGCTATTGGCTCCCGTAATAAGCACGCGCTTGCCGGTTTGATCGCCGATATCGGCGATGGTCCACGACGTATTTGTTTTCATGTTGGTTCGGGTCGGTACAGGAATGTAGCCGCTCGCGTACGGCAGAATTAAGCCGCCGTTCAGGCACGCGTTTGACGTGCCTGCTTTTGGTCGATTTTCTTTTGCTTCACTGGGGCGATCGGGGCGGCCGTCGGATCGATCGACCCTGGCAGCGCCGGGAGCAAAGCGGGAATACTGGCCAGGAACGCTTTCACGGCCGTTTCGATTACCTTCTTCACGGGCGTCGGGTTCTCATTTGCATAGATTTGACGGCGAATGGCCAAATGAGAAATGGCGCCATGCAAGATCCAGCCGATCTCCGCCATTTCGTGCGCATCCGCTGGGACGCCTTTGCCCGCGTCGTGCGCGGCTTCCGTCACGATGATCTCGAGCGTATGGGCGACGATCGCGTTGGTGTAGGTAGGAGCCATCCTCAGATCGGCCAACGACGAGTAAAGGAAAAGTCGCAACCAGCGACGCGTCAGCACGGTCTCGTAGTAATCGGAGTAGAACGCCACTAGCCGCTCCTCCAGCGGTACTGAGCGATCGTTCAGTTCGACAAACCACATTGCCTTGAAGATGCCGGCGACTTCGCGCTCGTACACCGCCTCCACCAGCGCCGCCTTATTGGGGAAGAGGCTGTACAACAGCCTTTGCGAGATGCCGCAGGCCTGCGCAATCGCGCGCGTCTGCGCGTTCAGGCCATGCTCGGAGAAATGCGCGGCGGCTTTCGACAAAACGAGCGCCCTGCGTTCCGCCTGCGGAAGTCGTTTCGGCCCTTTTTTTGCGGCGACCTTCCCGTGATCTTGCTTGTGCGTCGCACGCCCCGGCGCTACAGACTGCTTGATCTTGGACTTCATGTATCTCCCGAGCACTTGCTTCACATATGACGTCACGAAGTCTTCGTGCGACGACCACTCGCCGAGCCCGCTGCGATGTTGCGTATCCGTTGCTATCGCTCGTCACGGCGCCGACCGAGCGCGGTGCTTCTTTGTGAAGCACGGCCGCCATTATCGCAGTCCGGCGCACCCGCGTGGTTCGGTGTTGCCAAAAACTGCGTCCGCCGCGCCTCAATGCAGTAGCTATCGCGCGACTGTCATAAGGAAGCAGATCGTCATATGACGATAAGACGTTCGTCATCGGTGAAGCTGAATGATCGGCTGGATGCTGGGAGTTAGGTAGTTGATCATAAAGTGACTGTATAACTGGGTGGGCTTCAGAGACTTGGTGCTGCTGTGCTCGCTAAAAATGAGCAAGCATAAGTCGTCGCTTGACGAGTTTTTTGCGCGCGCATACAGTTCGCTTCTTAATGGCCGGCGAAGTCGAGCGGGCGCATGGAGAACCGATGCCGCGGACGGGAGTGAACGATGGATGAACGGACGAAATTTGACGAGCGCGTGTCGATTGCCTTGAATCGTCGCCGAATGCCCCTGTTCGATCAGGCGGGCGGCGTCAACCTGCGCGGGATTGCATGAAGCCGGCTGCTTTTTCCTACCACCGGCCGCGTTCGCTTGCCGACGCGATCGCATTGCTTGCCGAGTTCGGGTTTGATGCCAAGGCGATCGCGGGCGGTCAATCGTTGGCGCCGATGATGAACATGCGTTTGGCGCGGCCATTGCACCTCGTCGATCTGGGGGGGCTCCCGGATCTGGCCGGCATCGAGCGCGGCGCAGCGACGCTGCGCATCGGCGCGATGACGCGCCACCACGACGTCGCTACGAGCGAGGACGTGCGCGCCGAATGTCCTTTGTTGGCCGAAGCCGCCGCAACGATCGGTCATTTTGCGATCCGCCAGCGCGGCACGCTCGGCGGCAGCCTTGCGAACGCAGATCCGGCCGCGCAGATGCCGCTGATCGCGCGCACGCTCGATGCCCGGATCGAGGTGGCTGGGCTCGCGGGACATCGCGAAATTGCAACGGCCGATTTTGTGCTCGCACCGATGACGACAGCGCTCGAGCCGGACGAAATCGTCACGGCCGTGCGTTTTCCCTGCTTTCGTGCCGGCGAGGGATACGGCTTCGAACTCTTCAACCGTCGCCACGGCGACTTCGCAATCGCGGCGTGTGCGGCAACCGCGGTCGTGGAGGCCGGATGCTTTGCGCATCTGAGGATCGGTATCGGCGCAGTGGCCGACGTTTCGCTTGGTCTCGAATCTCTGGCCGCTGAGTTCATTGGCGCAACGGCCGATGCCGCGACTATCGAGCGGATCGCCGCGCAGGCGGCGGCGAATGTCGAATTGCACGATCAAGCAGGCATCAGTGCCGCCTATCGGCGAGAGTTGGTTCAGGTGTTGACGGCGCGTGCGCTCACGCGTGCCGCGCGTGTGGCCGGTGTCGCAGGCGTCGCTTAAGAGGGCTCATGGAAAAGACAGTGATTCAACTGCAGGTCAACGGCACCGCGCACGAAGTGCGCTGCGAACCTCGAAAGCTGCTCTCGGACGTGTTGCGCGAAGATTGTCGGCTCACCGGCACGCACGTTGGCTGCGAGCATGGCGTTTGCGGCGCGTGCACAGTGCAGATCGACGGTCGGCCCGTGCGTGCGTGCCTGATTTACGCGGTGCAGGCGGAGGAAGTGGCGATCGAGACAATCGAATCGCGTTCGGTGGGGGCGCGCCTGTCTGTGCTGCAGCAAGCGCTGCACGACTGCCACGGGCTGCAGTGCGGTTTTTGCACGCCGGGAATCGTCATGACGTTCGATGCCTATCTGCGCGAGAACCCGGACCCGAGTGCCGACGAAGTGCGTCAGGTTCTGTCGGGCAATCTTTGTCGCTGCACCGGCTATCAAAATATCGTGCGGGCGGTGCTGCTTGCGGCCGAACGTCTGCGCAACGAGGCCTCCCGTGTCTGACGCGCGCTTTCGTTACCTGAACCGGCCCGTTCCGCGCACGGAAGACTATCGTCTTTTGACCGGGCAAGGCCGCTACATCGACGACATCGAGATCCCTGGCGCGCTGCACGCCTGCTTCGTGCGATCGCCGCACGCGCATGCGCGGATCGCGTCGATCGATGCCAGTGAGGCGCTTGCGATGCCCGGCGTCGTCGCTGTGGTAACGGGCCGGGATCTTGCGCAATGGACGACACCCATGTGCGTCGCGCCCCCGATCGAAGGGCTGCGGCCGGTGGAGATTGAGACCATGCCTGTGGAGGTCGTCCGTTTTCAGGGCGATATCGTTGCGTGTGTCGTCGCCATCGACCGCTATGTGGCCGAAGACGCCGCCGAATGCGTACAAGTCGACTACGATCCGCTGCCGGCGGTGACCGACATGTGGCGAGCCCTCGATCCGCAAAGCGCCCAGGTGGATCCCAACGTGCCGGGCAACCTCGTCTCGCATCAGACGTACGTGCATGGCGATCCGGCCGCAGCCGAGCGGCAGGCGCATCGCGTCGTCGAAGCGCGTTTTGGCCAGCAGCGACAAACGCACGTGCCGATCGAGACGCGCGGCTGCGTTGCGGCGTGGGATGCGGGGCGTAGTCATTTGACATTTCACGTGGGCACGCAGGTGCCGCACCCTCTGCGGACCCAGCTCGCCGCTCGGCTGAAGCTTGACGAATCGCAGGTGACGGTGATTTCTCCCGACGTCGGCGGCTCGTTCGGACAAAAGATTGCGCTGTACCGCGAGGATCTGACCGTCGCCGCGCTCGCGCGGCACCTCCGGCGCCCCGTGCGCTGGCGAGAGGATCGACTCGAGAACCTGACGGCCGCGGCCAACGCGCGCGAAGACTTCTGCCGCACGCGTGCGGCCGTCGACGAAGAGGGCCGGCTGCAATCGTTGACGCTGGAAATCCGCGAGGACTTCGGCGCATATTGCTTTTTCCCGGCCAACTATCTCGCACGTGTGGTGGCGATGATACTGAGCGGGCCATATCGGCTCGATCGCTATGCGTACGAGGTCAAGGTCATACTCAGCCACAAGTGCGGCAACGCGCCGATGCGCGCGCCGATGTCGATCACGAGCTGGGTGATGGAAGGGACGATGGATGCAATTGCGCGCGAACTCGGGCTCGATCCGGTCGACGTCCGTCGCCGCAACCTCCTTACGGCGCAGGAGCTGCCGTATCGGATGCCGACGGGCGAGCTGCTCGCCGACGTCACGCCGAGCGAGACGTTCGAGGCCGTACTGTGCGCGATCGACTATGCGGACTTTCGCACTCGGCAGCGCAAGGCGCGCGAGCAAGGCCGCCATCTCGGCCTCGGACTCTGCAACGTCGTCGAGCCGACAACCTACGGCTCGCAATTTTACAAGGCGGCCGGAATTCCGGGCTCCGGCCATGAGGCAAGTTGGATTCGCATCGAACCGAGCGGCGTAGTCAACGCGGCGGTCGGGCTCGGGCCGACAGGTCAGGGTTATGAAAGCGCAATGGCGAACGCTGTGGCCGAAGGCCTCGGGGTCGATCCGTCGCGCGTACGCATCCATATGGGGCATACCGACGTGGCGCCGTATGGGATGGGCACTCGCGGCGCACGCAGCGGCACTGCCGGCGGCGGCGCGCTATTCCTTTGCGCGCAGAAAGCGCTGCGCAAGGTGCTCGAAATTGCGAGCTCGCGCCTCGATGTGCCGGCTGCGCACTTGCGCATGAGCGAGGGGCGCATCGAGCGCTGCGACGGCCAAGCGTGGAGCGACGCCGCACTCACGCTGGCCGACATCGCTCGGCAGGCATACCTCGATCCGACTTCGCTGCCGGCGGGACTCACGCCGGGGCTCGAATTCCATCTGACGTACGACCCGCCGGCAATGACGTATTCCAATGCGGCACACGCCTGCGAGATTGAAGTCGAGATCGCGACGGGTGCGTTGCGCATCGTCCGCTACGTGGTTGCAGAGGACTGCGGCACGCTGCTGAATCCGACGGTCGTCGAGGGGCAGCAGCACGGCGCGATCGCGATGGGCTTGTCCGGCGCCTTGTTCGAGCACGTGAAGTACGACGACAGCGGGCAGAACACCACGGGTTCGCTGGCCGAGTACTTGATTGCGACCGCGACCGAATTGCCGGAGATTGAAATCATTCCCCTGCATACGCCGAGCCGCTCCACGGCCGCCGGAATCAAGGGAATGGCCGAAGGCGGCGTGATGGGCGCGCTCGGTGCAGTCACGAATGCGCTCAACGACGCGCTGGCGCCGTTGGGCGTCGTCGCCGAGAGGCATCCGCTGACGCCGATGTATGTGCGCGACTTGCTGCGCGATGCACTATAAGTGAAACGGAATGGAACGCTGAAGATGAATAACCAGGCTGGAACTTTGCCAAGTGTCGGCTTTATCGGGCTGGGCATCATGGGGGGAGCGATGGCGGCGCGGCTCGCAGCCGCCGGCTACCCCCTGCACGTCTACAATCGCACGCGCCGGAAGGCCGAACCGCTGCTGGCAGGCGGGGCTCAATGGCATGAGACGCCCGCATTGCTGGCCGAAAGCGTCGATATCGTCGTGACGATCGTGGGGATGCCGCATGACGTGCGCGCGCTTTATCTCGGCGAAGAGGGGCTGATCGCCCATGCTAGGCCCGGCTCGGTGCTGATCGACATGACCACGTCCAGCCCGGAGCTCGCTTGCGAAATGGCGGCTCATGCGGCGCAACGGGGCGTCGATATGCTCGATGCGCCCGTGTCCGGTGGCGACGTCGGTGCGCGTGAGGGGCGATTGTCGATCATGGTAGGAGGTCACGCCGACGTGCTGATGCGCGTCGAGCGCATGCTGCACTGCCTGGGTACCAGGATCGTGCTGCAGGGAGGCCACGGCGCTGGGCAGCATGCGAAGCTTTGCAATCAGATCGTCATTGCCTCCACGATGCTCGGCGTTTGTGAAGGGCTTGCCTACGCTAAACGCGCCGGGCTCGATCCGTCGACGGTGCTCGCCGCGATCGGCGGCGGCGCCGCCGGCGGGTTCTTGTTGAACAACCTCGGCCCTCGTATGGCGCGCGGCGATTTTTCCGCGGGTTTCTTCGTCGAGCATTTCCTGAAGGACATGAGTCTCGCGTCCGACGAGGCGCTTCGGATGGACTGCGATTTGCCGGGACTTGAATTGGCGCGCCGCCGATACCGTGAGCTCGCCGATGCCGGGCATATCCACTCCGGCACCCAGGCGCTCTTTGCGCTGTACGACAAGGATCGCGCGTAAATGAAACTCGAGAACAGTTACGCATTGCCCGCACGGCCGGAGGCTGTCTGGGCGGCGCTGAACGATCCGCAGGTGCTGAGCGCTGCACTGCCGGGCTGCAAGTCGCTTGTCATGCTCGACGAGCGTCACTTCGAATCGACGATACAGCTGCGTGTCGGCCCCATGGCCGTAACGTTTCAAGGTGAAGTCGAACTGGCCGATCTCGTGCCGTCGCTCAGCTACACGATCATCGGGCGGGGCAACGCGGGCGCGGTTGGCTTCGCGACATTGACGGCGCGGGTGACCCTCGAAGAGCAGGCAGACACGACGCTGCTGCGTTATGCGGCCGACGTCGAAATTGGCGGCAAGTTGATGAGCGTCGGCGCGCGGCTCCTCGAATCGGTCGCGGCGAAAAACCTCGAAGCGTTCTTCAGCGCCTTTGCCAAGCAACTCGACGGGACGAGCGTCGCGGCGGCTGTCGAGGTCGACCCGTTGCAGTAGACGCTGCCGCTGCCGCTGCCGCTAAATCGCGAGGCGCAGACGGGTTTTCACTTCAGGAGTGCGACATGCTGGTCGAAATGCGGACCTATCAAATCACGCCCGGAAAAGTCCCGGAATTCCTCGCCGTCTATGAGCGCGAGGGGCTTGACATCATCACGCGCTACGCTCGTCTTCAGGGGTGCTGGACGAAGGATTCGGGCACACTCAATTCGGTCGTCTTCTGCTGGGCTTATGACGACTACGCTCATCGGACGCTGCAGCGCTCCAGGCTTGCGGCCGATCCGCAATGGCAGGCCTTCACGCCGCGCATCCTGCCGTACCTCGTGCACCAGGAGTCGGTGTTTCTTGCGCCCACCGCATTTTGCCCGACGGTTTAAAAAGGGGATGGTCATGAACATTTCAAATGAGGCAATCGTGATCGACGCGCAATGGGTCGCCCAAATGAAGTCCTGGAGCCACGTCTTGCATCAAAATCCGGAAACGGCTTTCGAGGAAGTCTCGTCTGCGCAACTGGTCGCGTCGGTGCTGCGCGATCTGGGCTGCGAGATCGGCACAAATCAAATTTCCACAACTTTGTTCCAGGTGAATACCGGATTCTCAAGGCGAGCGCGGCGACGATTGATATAACCGCGCGGATTGCAGACAACGCGCGTGCCGTTGACCACATAATCGAACGCCGTATGCGTATGGCCATGAATCCACAGCGCAACGGGTTCGCGAACGAGCACCGGCAAGTGGTTGATGAAGCCTGCCGAAGCAAGATCGCTCGCGAAGCGCGAGGCCAGGCTTTCGCGATGCGGCGCATGATGCGTGACGACGATCGTTTTTCCGGCAAACGGTTTGGCAATTTCCGCGGCTAGCCACGCGCTGGCTTGTCGATGCAGCGCCAGCGAATCGGCCGGCGCGAACTTGCGCGATGCGCCCGCGCCCGGTGCGGGATCGGAAGTCCATGCAAGCTGGATCGGCCCCCGAAAATCGACCATCACCTTTTCTGCCGCGGCGATCGCTGCCGCGCGCGCTTCGTTGTCAGCGCCAAAGAGCTCGAAATTTGTCCACAGCGTCGTGCCCAGCACGCGCCAACGGCCCTGAGGGTCGACGAGCGACGCGTTGTTCAGATAATGGACATTGTCGGTGGCGGCCGCCGCATCGCGCATGGCCACCTCGAGTGCGCCGAACTCGCCGTCGTAGTACTCGTGATTGCCCGGCACGTAGACGACCGGCGTGTCGGGATCAAACGTTTCGGCCGCCCAGCGTACCCCTTGCGCATGGTTGTGGATGTCGCCCGCAAGCACGATAAGATCGGCGTGGGCATGCGCGATTGCCTCGGGCTCGTCGCACTCGAGGTGCAGGTCTGACAGTACGCGAATTTTCACAGCGGGCTCCTTCCTTCCAAACGCCGAGCGCTCAGCGTAGCACCTTGCCGGGATTCATCAGCCCGAGCGGATCGAGCGCCGATTTGAGGGCGCGCATGAGTGCGATTTCGATCGGCGATTTGTAACGCACGGCATCGTCGACCTTCAATTGCCCGAGCCCGTGCTCCGCGCTGATACTGCCATGATGCTTTTGCACGCTGTCGTAGACGATACGGTTCAGCGCCGCCTGATACTGGGCGAGAAAGGCGTTCGGATCGCCCTGTTCCGGCGCCTGCACGTTGTAATGCAGATTGCCGTCGCCGAGATGGCCGAACGTGACCATCCGCGCGCCCGGCACGGCTGCGGCGATGGCAGTGTCGGTTTCTTCGATGAATGTGCCGATGCGGGAGATGGGCACGGCGATATCGTGCTTGATGTTCAATCCATCCTCGGCTTGTGCGAGTGGAATATGCTCGCGCAAATCCCAAAACGCGCGTGACTGAGCAACATTTTCAGCAACCACCGCGTCCTCGACGATTCCCGTTTCAAGCGCTTCTTCCATCATGTGCTCGAAGAGGCCGCGCGCGTGCTCTTCGCTCTCGCTGTCGGAGAGTTCAAGCAGCACGATTTGCGCGTGCGGCGCATCGAACGGGTAGCGCAATTGCGCAAAGTGCTTGCCGACGAGGCGCAAGCAAAAATCGGACATCAGCTCGAAGCCCGTCAGAAGCGGCCCCGCGCGGTGCTGCGCCAGCGCGAGGAGCCGGAGCGCGGCTTCGGGCGACGCCAGCGCGGCCAACGCCGTCACACGCGCGGCCGGCAGCGGGTGCAGTTTCAGCACGGCCGCCGTGATGATGCCGAGCGTGCCTTCCGCACCGATATAGAGATCGCGCAGATCGTAACCGGTGTTGTCCTTGAGCAGGCCGCGCAAGCCGTTCCATATCTCGCCTTGCGGCGTCACGACTTCGAGGCCGAGGCAGAGCTCGCGCGCATTCCCGTAGCGCAGAACCCCGGTGCCCCCTGCGTTCGTCGCCAGGTTGCCGCCGATCGTACAACTGCCCTGCGCGGCGAGACTGAGCGGGAAGAGCCGCCCCGCATCGTGGGCGCGTGCCTGGACGTCAGCCAGCACGACGCCGGCCTCAACGGTGATCGTGTTGTCGCAAACGTCGAGCGCCCGTACGCGCTTCAGGCGCGCAAGGCTCATAACCGCTTGTTTTCCGCTGGCATCGGGCGTCGCGCCGCCCGCAAGTCCAGTGTTGCCGCCTTGCGGCACCAGCGCGACACAGTGCGCGACGGCAAGGCGCACAAGCGCGGCCACTTCCTCGGTGGTGCCGGGGCGAAGCACGGCGCAGGCCGCTCCCGTGTAGCGGCGGCGCCAGTCGGTCAGATAGGGAGCAGTGTCGTGCGCATCGGTGAGCACGTGTGTTGCCCCGATAACGTCGCGGCAAGCGGCGACGAAATCGGAAGGCACGCAGAGAACGGCGGGTTCAGTCATCACAGGCACCTTTAACGGGGAACGGTCAGCGCACGCAGCGAACGTCCACATGTTGCGGGATGGCGCACCGAGGCGGGTTCACGTTGGCGCGCATCGGCATCGGCTCATAGGCTCACACAATAGGCGTGCACGGTGTGCACTCGGTTTGAATTCGTCTCAAGCTCGGCTCACAACGGCGGCCGGCCTGATGCCGGCGTTTCGGCGGCGTCAAATTTTGTTGCATGGGGCCGTGCTGCCTTCGCAGCCCGCTTGAACGGCGCCACGTACGCGAGCGAGCACGCAAGAAAGAGGACGGCAAGCGCCGTTTCGACCCAGCCGAGCTGTGCCGACGGTCGAGCATCGGTCATGCCGCGCACGACGCCTTCAGCAACGTAGAGCAGGATCAGCATCGACGCCCACTGAAACGTGTAGAGGCGCCGGCGCAATACGCCAGGCAGCGCGAAGGCGAGGGGCAGCGCCTTGAATACAAGTGCCGAGCCGCCGGGGCGCAGCGGCGCCAGCCATTTTTCCCATAGAAGCGCGAGTACGATCAGCGCGACGAGCGCCGCGGCCGCGCAGATTGCAAACGCGCCGCGCGCCGTCCTCCCATGGCTGCCGCAGACGGCGGGCGTTTGCTGAACCGCTTGGCCGGCGGGTTTCATGGGCGCCCGATCAGCAGCGACGCTGTGCGCGCCAGACGTGCGCCGAGCGCAACGGCGAGCGCTTTCTCGTCGTGCGAGAGCGCCGATTCGCGAGCACCCGCGCCCGAGACGTGCGAGGCGCCATAAGGCGTGCCGCCGCTTTGTGTGGCGGACAATGCGGTCTCGGTGTAGGGGATGCCGACGAGCACCATGCCATGATGCAAAAGCGGCAGCATCATTGAAAGGAGCGTCGTTTCCTGGCCGCCGTGCAGGCTGCCCGTGGATGTGAAGACGCAAGCAGGCTTGCCTGCAAGCGCGCCGCTCAACCATTGCGGTGTGGTGCCGTCGAGAAAATGCTTGAGCGAAGCGGCCATATTGCCGAAGCGCGTCGGCGAACCGAGCGCGAGCCCCGCGCATTCCTCGAGATCGCGCAGTTCGGCGTAGGGTGGCCCATCGTCCGGAATTGCGGGCTCGGTGGCCTCCGTCACGGCGGAGACGCTAGGCACGGTACGGATGCGCGACTGCATTCCGGGCACGCTGTCGATGCCTTGCGCGATCGCCAGCGCCAATTCGCGCGTCGCTCCGTGCCGGCTGTAATACAGTACAAGAATGTCCTTCATATGCCTCACTCATGAGCGGCCTATTATAGGGGCATGAGCGGCGACAACTGCGCCGCGCGATGGCTTCATGCAGTCGGCGGCAATTGGCGCTGCCACTGCGCTTTCCACTGGCGGAGGAATTCTTGTCGAAGTTGAACCTCGATCTCGACACTCTGGCGCGGCTTGTCCGCTTCGCCGCAAAACGCGCGAGCGAGGACCGCATCGCCCAGGTGTCAGGCAGTCTGACCTTCACCACGATGCTGGCGATCGTTCCGCTCGCCACCGTTGCGTTCGCGCTGTTCACCGCGTTTCCCATCTTCGGGACGTTCCAGGCGTCGTTGCAGATGTTTCTCGCGCAGCACCTGATGCCGGATCAAATCAATAACCAGATATTCCACTATCTGAACCAATTTGCGGCGAAAGCGAAAGGGCTCACGACAGCCGGCATGATCGTGCTCTTCGTCACGTCGCTCATGACGATGATGACCGTTGAATCGGCATTCAACCTGATCTGGCGTGTTGCCAAGCCGCGGCCGTTCGCTCAACGCGTGCTCGTGTATTGGGCGATCATCACGCTCGGGCCGCTCCTCATCGGCGTCAGTCTGTCGATCACCTCGCATCTGTTCACACGCTCGGCGTCCATCGCCGGGGAGCTGTCGCCACTCATCGAATGGACGCTGACTGGGGCCGCGCTTCCGTTCACCGTGCTGGTCTTTACGATGCTGTATGTCTATCTGCCGAATTGCACGGTCCAATGGCGCGACGCCGTTGTCGGCGGGCTTTGCGCGGCGGTGGCGTTCGAACTCGCCAAACGCGGCTTCGGGGCCTATGTGCATCGCATTCCGACCTACACGGCTGTCTATGGCGCATTCGCGACCGTGCCGATGTTTCTGCTCTGGGTCTACCTGAGCTGGTTCATCACGCTTGCGGGCGCTACCGTCGTCTCGGTATTGCCCGCTATCCGCGCCGGTCACTTTCATCGGCGCGCCTACCCGGGCGGTGATCTGTTGGACGCGCTCGAATTACTGGCGCGCTTGAACGACGCGCGCGAATCGGCCCAGCCTGCGCGCACCGTTGCGGAGCTGGCTCGGGCGGCCCGTTGCGACATGGATACCGCCACGAGGGTTATCGAGAGGCTTCGCCGGCGCGGATGGGTCACGCGCCTCCAGGAAGACGGCAGTGACGGCGCACCGCGCTACGCTATGCTTGCGAATTCCACCCAGATCACCGTAGCCAGGCTGTTCGAAGTCTTCGTCATCGATCGGTCCGAACTCGAATATCAGCTGAAGCTGGCTTCAACCCGCGTAGACGGCGACGCACTGTTGAACGCACTGCAAAACGACAAACTCGACATTTCTCTTGCGACGCTGCTCGCTGTTAGGGACGCCCGCGCTGCGTCAAATGCGGACGGCGCGAACGGCGCGGGGACAGTTGCCACGACGTCCCCTCATGCCGCGTGATGCCGGTGCGTCTGGCGCGGCTAAAGCGGGATCCTTCCGGTGCAGATATCCTTGAACATCACCCAGTCGCCCATCAAGCTGTAGATGGGGTGATGGAAGGTGGCGGGCCGGTTTTTCTCGAAGAAGAAATGTCCGATCCACGCGAAACCATAGCCGCACGCGACGGCGGCCGGCAGCCAGAGCCAATTCCCGGTCGCGACCGCCATCGCGACGCAGCCGATCACTCCCAGCGAACCGACGAAATGGAGCCGCCGGCAGACCCGGTTGCAATGCTCGCCGAGATAGAACGGATAGAACGCCGCAAAGCTTTCAAACCGGGCCGGATGAGCGCCGTAAGCCATGACAACCTCCTTTGCGCCGAAGCCTGCCTGCCCGCGCCGCGGGCGCTGGGCCGCCGACGGCATCGATCGGACAGTCGACTCATTGTGCGACGTTCGCACAGCTGGCGCAATATGACCACCTGGCCATCAAACCGCTTGGCCGGCCCTCGGAGGGAAGCTATCGTCAGCGGTAGGTACGCCGCGGGTACGCCGCGGCAATCGTTTGAAAGCTTTCGAATGGCTTTCCTTTTCGAGTCCTTTCCGCTAGGATCGTTCGACCGAGTGAGGATTTACAAGGAGGAGGGGCCGTCATGAGAGTCAGCGATATTTTGAAGGTGAAGGGCAACGCGCTCTTCACAGTCACGCCGGATACGCCGCTGAGTGACGCTGTGATGACAATGGCCGAGCATGACATTGGCTCGCTCGTCGTCATGGAGTACGGCGATCTGGTCGGCATGTTGACCTTTCGCGAGGTCATTCTGACGCTGAGGGAATGCAAGGGCAGCGTCGGCAGCACGACAATTCGCAAGGTCATGGACGATCATCCGCTTACTTGCACGCCCGAAACGGACGTCAACGAGGTGCGCCGCATGATGCTCGAGCACCACGCCCGCTATCTGCCGGTCGTGGAAAAACGGACTCTGATGGGAATCATCTCGTTCTACGATGTGGCGAAGGCCGTGGTCGAGGAGCAAAGCTTCGAGAATCGCATGCTCAAGGCGTATATCCGGGATTGGCCGGAGGAAGCGGAGCCGCGCGGACTGCGCTGAAAGCGTCGATGATGTCGCGTCCACCGGCAATCTGCCTGTTTTGTTCCCGCTCTTTTTGCCGAGCTGTGCCGTTTCTTCGTCCGGCCTTCCTGATAGACCAGACGTAGCCCCAGACAAAAGGCTGCAAGTATTCGAATTGCGCCCGGCTTACTGCCAGGTGCGGCCATTGTCGACCCTACCGAGGCATCGTCGGTCTGTCATCCGGCATCGCCTCGGATTGACATCGTTTTGCACGCATGAATGACCGCCCACTGTCGATTACGCCGCAAGCGCGCCGCGCAGGGCGCGAACCGCACTCGCAATTCGGCCTCCTGAAGGCCAGGCGCTTCGCGCCGTTTTTCTGGACGCAGTTTCTCGGTGCCCTGAACGACAACGTTTTCAAGATCGGATTTACCTCGCTCGTCACTTATGAGACGGCGCGTTTCTCCGGGGTCGATGCGAAAACGGCCGCCTTCCTTATCTCTGCGATTTTCATCGCGCCGTTCGTCTTTCTTTCTGCGACGGCCGGCCAGATTGCCGATAAGTACGACAAGGCCACGCTGACGCGTTTTGTAAAGACATTCGAGATCGGGGTCATGCTTGTGGGGGCCGGGGGTTTTCTCCTGCATCATGCGGCGCTTCTGTATCTATGCACGTTCCTTATGGGCGTTCACTCCACAGTATTCGGCCCCGTCAAGTACGCGTATCTCCCGCAGCATTTGGATAAACAGGAACTCGTCGGTGGCAATGGGCTCGTCGAGATGGGAACCTTCATCGCCATTCTGATCGGTACTATCATCGGCGGCGCGGCCGCCGCCTTTACAGGGGCTGGGGCGGCAATTCTGGCCTGTGTTTGCGTGGTCGTTGCGCTCGTTGGGCGCGCCGCGTCGAGCTCCGTGCCCCCATCGCCCGCGGCGCAGCCGCAATTGCGGATCAATTGGAACCCGTTCAGTGAGACCTGGCGCAACCTCGCGCTAGCGCGCGGCAATCGCACGGTGTTCCTGAGCCTGCTCGGCATCTCATGGCTGTGGTTCGTCGGTGCGACGTTCCTTACGTCGTTTTTCAATTTCGCCAAGGACGTCCTATCGGCCAACCCCGACGTCGTCACCGTTCTGCTCGCGACGTTCTCGCTCGGCATCGGTACCGGCTCGCTTCTGTGTGAACGGCTCTCGAAGCGGCGCGTCGAGGTGGGGCTTGTGCCGCTCGGCTCGATCGGCATGAGCCTTTTTGCGATCGATCTCTACTTCGCAAGCCACGCACTGCCGCCGGCCGGCCACTTGATCGGCGTTGGCGAATTTTTAGGCAAGCTTGCGCATTGGCGCATTCTCGCCGACTTGTTTTTGCTTGCGATGTTCGGCGGCTTCTACAGTGTGCCGCTCTACGCGCTGATTCAAAGCCGCAGCCAGCCCACGCATCGCGCACGGATCATCGCGGCGAACAACATCCTCAATGCTTTCTTCATGATCGCATCGTCCCTTATGGCGATCGCGCTGACCTCGGCAGGCGTTGGCATTCCCGGCATTTTTCTGACGACGGCGCTTCTTAATGTCGTCGTCGCCGCCTATATCTACTCGCTGGTGCCGGAGTTCCTGCTGCGCTTCGTCGCCTGGCTGCTCGTGCACACGTTTTACCGAATCCGGCTCACGAATCCTGAGCGTATTCCTGAA
>JAXDQB010000334.1:0-5894 GCA_034668065.1 Paraburkholderia sp. | reverse complement strand
GCTTACGGCCGAACGTGGCCGAGTCTCGGAGGATTCGTCATGGAATATTGCAAGCTCGGCCGAACCGGCCTGACTGTATCGCGGCTATGCCTTGGAACGATGACGTTTGGCTTTCAGTCGGACGAGGAGACGGCTGCTCGCATCATGCAGACTGCTGCCGACGCGGGGGTGACGTTCTTCGATACGGCCGACGTCTATCCGCTCGGCGGTGACGAGTCGCGTGTCGGAAGGACGGAGGAAATTGTCGGGCGTTGGCTGAAAGACAAGCGTCAACGCTTCGTCCTCGCGACGAAAGCTGTCATGAAGGTTGGCCCTTCGCCCTGGGACCAGGGTGCCTCGCGCAAGCACCTGCTCGATGCGATCGACGCATCATTGCGGCGGCTTGGCACCGATTATGTCGATCTCTACCAGTTGCACGCCGACGATCGTGAGACCCCGCTCGACGAGACGCTCGAAGCGCTCGATACGATCGTGCGCTCCGGCCGCGCCCGCTATATCGGCGTATCGAATTTTCTCGCTTATCGGCTGGCGAGAGCGCTCGGGCGGGCCGATACGCTCCGGCTTGCGCGTTTCGTGTCGGTGCAGCCGCGCTATAACCTGCTCTTCCGCCAGATCGAGCGCGAGCTGCTGCCGCTCGCCGAGGAAGAGGGGCTTGGCGTGATTCCTTACAACCCACTCGCCGGCGGCCTGTTGACGGGCAAGCACAAGCGCAACGGCGCACCGCCGGATGGGCGCTTCGCGCTCGGTGCAGCGGGGAAAATGTATCAAGAGCGCTATTGGCACGAGCGCGAGTTCCATACGGTCGAGGCCTTTGAAAAAGCGACGCGCGAGGCAAACACCTCGCCGGTGACGGCAGCTGTAGCCTGGGTGCTCGCGAATCCCGCAGTGACGTCGGCCATCATCGGCGCAAGCCGGCCGGAGCAACTGAACGATTCGCTCGCGGCGGCCGATCTCCGGCTCGATTCCGCATTCAAGGCGAAGCTCGACGAGCTCTCGCACGAGTATCGTTTCGGCGACGCCTTACGCTAAACGAGCGCCGGAGCTGGGGCGGCGCAGAGGTGAGCACTCTGGGTCTCAACTTGAGGCGCCCCAAATCCGGGACCTAATTCAGAACCTTACGTAACGCCAACGCGCCGCTCACTCCGCGGTCACGTACTGCATGCGCGGCGACGCGACATTAGGCTGCGGCGTGCCCACCGCACTCCGCATGCGCCGCGCTTCGTCGATGGGGCTCAATCCGAAAAACCGCTTGAATTCGCGGCTGAATTGCGATGCGCTTTCGTAGCCGACGTGCGCTGCCGCAGCGCTCACGTTGAGTCCGTCCTGGGCCATTAGCAGGCGCGCGTGATGGAGGCGCGTCGTCTTCACATACTGCATTGGTGAAGTCGCCGTCACGGCCTTGAACTGAGCGTGAAATACGGCGAGACTCATGCCGGCTTCGCGCGCGAGCGTTTCGACGTCGAGATCGTGGCGATAATCGGAATGAATGCGCCGCAACGCCTTCGCGATGCGACCGAAATGATGCTGATGGGTGAGCGCGAGGCGGATGACGTCGCCTTGCGTGCCGGTCAGCACGCGGTAACAGATCTCGCGCAAGATCGCCGGGCCCAGGATGCGCCCATCGAACGGTGATGCGAGCGCTTCGAGAAGCCGCAATACGGCATCGCCGAGCGCGGGATCGATTGGCGTTGCGTAGAAGGCGCGCGGCTCCCCGCTAATCGGACCACGTGTGTCGTTAAGCGCGATCAAAAGCTCGGCGACAACAGTCAGGTCGATCTTTATCGTGACCGCCAGCAGCGGCTCCGTTTCGCTTGCCTCGGTTTCGCATTCGAACGGCAGGGGTACCGCCATTACGAGGTAATGTTCCGCGTCATAGATGAACGTCTGCTCGCCCAAAAAACCGCGTTTGCGCCCCTGGCACACGATCACGATACAGGGCTCATACATCACGGGCATTCGTGGACGATGGCAATTCGCACGCACCAATTTCACGCCATCGAGATCTGACTGCGTGCTGCCCTCGGCCGGCGCAAGCTTTCCCAGGAGCTCGACTACGCGCACTTGAGTTGCACGGGCGAAAGCAGTGTCCGAAGAAGGAGAAGTCATATCCGACGGGCTGCATGACGAGAGAATTGGGCTTGAAATGTACCACTAAACCGGCTTATGCGCTGGCGGTCGAGAGGAATGGGCAAGCTTTCGAGAGCTTCAGGTATTCCTCATACATAATCGGGTCATTAGCATACGCCCCGACGCGGTTCTCTCACTGTCGGTCGACACGGGCTGTTGAAGCGACGTGATTGATCGCTGAGTTATTCACCTCGATTCTTTCACGTCAAGAAGGCTAAAAAATATATGGCGACATTGAATATCAACGGGCAGGTTCACACGGTGGACGTGCCGGACGATATGCCGCTTTTGTGGGTACTGCGCGACGTCGTCGGGCTGACCGGCACGAAGTTCGGTTGCGGAATCGCACAGTGCGGTGCCTGCACGGTGCATCTGGACGGTGCCGCGGTGCGCTCGTGCGTGCTGCCTGTCTCGGCGGTGGGCGACAAGAAAGTCACGACAATCGAAGCCGTCGGCGCGACGCCGGCAGGGCGCAAGATCCAGGCGGCCTGGTGTGAACTCGATGTCGTCCAATGCGGGTATTGCCAGTCGGGCCAGGTGATGTCGGCGACTTCGCTGCTTGCGCAAAATCCGCATCCGAGCGATGCCGACATCGATGCCGCCATGACCGGCAACATCTGCCGCTGCGGGACGTACAGCCGCGTTCGCGCGGCAATCAAGCACGCGGCACAGGAGGTTTGACATGTCACGAGGATTGCTCGAAGCGTTCCAATCCCCGCTCGCCGACGCGCAGCATGAAGTTCGCGACGAAATGGCACAGGCCCAGACTTCAGTTTCGCGGCGCAAGTTTCTCAAGTTTGGCATGACAATCGGCGCGGCGGCAGGCGGCGGCTTGCTGCTCGGTTTCAGCGCGTCCGCAGCCGCCCGCGTGAATGCGAACGATGCGGGCAAATCGGTGGTAGGCGGCGACGCCTCGGACACGCCCAATAGCGGTGTGTTTGCACCGGACGCGTTCATCCGCATCGACCGCATCGGGCAGGTGACGCTCGTCATGCCGAAGGTGGAGATGGGGCAGGGCATCTACACGGCGATCCCGATGTTGATCGCCGAGGAACTCGAAGTGCCACTCGCCAGCGTGACGCTCGAACATGCACCGCCGAACGACAAGCTCTATGGCGACCAGCTGCTTGGCGGCACGCAGATCACGGGTGGCTCGACGTCGATCCGCTACGCGTGGCAGCCGATGCGGGAGGCCGGGGCGGCCGCGCGCGTGTTGCTGACGATGGCCGCGGCGCACCAATGGGATGTCGATGCAGCGACGTGCCATGCGCATGCCGGCGAGGTCGTGCATACAGCGACCGGACGTCGCATCGGATACGGGAAGCTCGTCGACGCTGCAGCAAAGTTGCCGTTGCCGGATCACGTTCCGCTCAAGAAGCCTGAGGATTTCAAGCTGATCGGCAAGCCGACGGATCGGCTCGATTCGCCCGAGAAAGTCGACGGGGCCGCGCTGTTCGGTTTCGACGTGCGCAAGCCCGGCATGCTCTACGCCGTTATCGTCAACTGCCCGGTGTTCGGCGGCACGCTCGCGAGCGTCGACGACACGCGCGCAAAGCAGGTCCCCGGCGTTCACGATGTCGTGAAGATCGATAACGCCGTCGCAGTGGTCGGCGTGCATACATGGGCCGGGAAGCAGGGCGTGGCGGCGCTCGATATCAAATGGAACGCCGGCGCAGGCGCGAAAGTGTCGATGCAGCAAATCGTCGCCGATCTGGCCAAAGCGTCGCAGCGCGATGGTGCTGTCGCCCGCAAGGACGGCGATGTGAACAAGGCGTTCAGCGCGGCGGCCGCGCGTATCGATGCCGTCTACGAGCAGCCCTTCCTCGCGCACGCGACGATGGAGCCAATCAATTGCACGGTGCACGTGCGGCCGGACGGCTGCGATATCTGGGTCGGCACGCAGGTGCCGACGCTCGCGCGCACCGCTGCCGCCAAAGTCACGGGCTTGCCGCCGGAAAAGATCACGATTCACAACTTCCTCCTCGGCGGTGGCTTCGGCCGGCGCCTCGAAGTCGATGCGATCGTGCAGGCGCTCAAGATCGGCAAGCAGGTCGGTGCGCCCGTGAAGGTTGTGTGGACACGCGAAGAAGACGTGCAGCACGACATGTATCGGCCGTACTACTACGACAAGATCTCTGCCGGCCTTGATGCGAAGGGGCGTCCGGTTGCGTGGCAGCATCGGATTGTCGGCTCCTCGATCATGGCGCGCTTCGCACCGTCGCTCGTCAAGAACGGTGTCGATCCCGACGCCGTCGAAGTGGCGGCCGATCTGCCGTACGACTTGCCTAATCAGCTCGTCGATTTCGTTCGGCAGGAACCGTACGCAGTGCCGACGGCGTTTTGGCGTGGTGTGGGCCCGACGCGCAGCACGTTCGTCGTCGAAAGCTTTATCGACGAACTGGCCGTGCATGCGGGCGTCGATCCGGTCAAGTATCGGCGCGACCTTCTTGCGCATTCGCCGCGCGCGGCGAACGTGCTCGAAGTTGCCGCACATGCGGCGGGCTGGGGCAAGCCGTTGCCAAAGGGGCAAGGTCGCGGCGTATCGGTGATGCACGCGTTCGGCAGCTACATGAGCACAGTGGCGGAAGTGACGGTGAAGAATGGCGAGGTGACCGTGAACCGTGTCGTCTGTGCTGTCGACTGCGGGATGGCGGTGAACCCGAGGACGATCGAAGCCCAAGTTCAGGGCGGCGTGATCTTCGGCGCCACAGCTGCGCTGCTCGGCGAAATCACGATCAAGGACGGTCGTGTCGAGCAGAGCAACTTTACGGACTACCGAATGATGCGCATCAATCAGGCGCCGAAGATCGAAGTTCATATTATCAAGAGCACCGAAGCGCCGGGAGGTATTGGCGAGCCGGGCACGTCGGGCATTTCGCCTGCTATTACGAACGCCATTTTTGCGGCGACGGGTAGGCGCGTGCGGAAGTTGCCGGTGGCCGAGCAGTTGAAGACGGCTTAACGACACTTGATGGCTTGACTTGCGGGAATAGCGCCGGCTATTCCCGCATTTCTTTTTTATGGGCCGGAATCAACGCAGCGCCGAATCAATGCCGAAAAAGATTGAACGTTGACTCTACAAAAGCGCGTGAGATTGGCAACGGTACCGTCGCCGCATGTAGCACACCCCACTCGAATAGCGATATAGCCCGTCGCAAGTTTTTCGGCGCGTAAGGAAACCTTAAGGTCGCATCCGCAAAATGACCGCTTTGGCGTTCGCCCGCGTGTTCATTCCATGGAGAATCTTATGACCGAACTCACGTCAATCGATCGTGAACGGGAGCAGTGGATCAGCAAAGTGCCTCCGGTCACCGCCGCATTCTGGTGCATCAAGATTCTCGCCACCACGGTGGGAGAGACCGGGGGAGACGCGCTCTCCATGACGCTCGATCTTGGCTACGCCGTCGCCACACTCATCTTCCTCGTGTTCTTTGCGGTTACGCTTGCGCTGCAAGTTCGCTCCCGCCGATATCATCCCGCGGCCTACTGGGCCGTGGTCATCGCCACCACAACGGTAGGTACGACAACATCCGATTTTCTCGACCGGACGATGAAGCTCGGCTATGTTTGGTCCTCTGCAATGCTGTTGCTTGCGGTATTGGCGATTCTCTTCATCTGGCGGATGGTTGCGGGCCGTATTGAATACGAGCGCATCGTCAGCTCGCGCGACGAAGTATTCTATTGGGTCACAATTCTCGTGTCGAACACGCTTGGCACTGCGCTGGGCGATTTTGCGGCGACGACTGCGGGTTTGGGCTTCCAGCGCG
>JAXDQB010000333.1:0-4197 GCA_034668065.1 Paraburkholderia sp. | reverse complement strand
GCACGCAGGCCGTGGGCGTTGCGGTAGGCGGCTCGGGCAGGTGGGGCCCAGCCGTCCAGGAGGGCGGGGCTGGGCCGGTAGACCTCGACGCCGATCGGGTGGCAGACGTCGATCGGGTCCCGGGCGTCCGGACCCCACAGCGGGACGGACAGGTCGCCGCCGGGGCAGGTCGACAGCGCGCACAGCAGGTCGATTTCCGCAAAGAACTCGAGGTAATCTCCCTTTTTCGCAGGGCATGCCTTCATGAAGTACTTGTCTTCGAGGTTCAGCCCGGTGCACTGGAACACGTTCAGCACGTCGTGCACGTCGTATTCGGTCAAGCCATACGGAGCGATTGCGCGCGTCAGGTTCGAGTGGCAGTGGAAATGAAAGTCCTCGCCCGTCAGCATCCGGTTCACGTACGGATCGCAACGCGTGCCGAGCAGGTCGTGAACGCGGCCGCCATGCTCGTCGATGCCGTAATCGGCGAGGCTGTCGTCGGTGATCGTCACCATCGGGCGCAGAAACGGCAGCGTCGACCAGAGACGGTCGAAGGTGCTGACGTGCGCCTGCTGCAACTGGCGCGTTCGCGATGCCCACATGCGCTCGCGCGGGTTGTGCCGGTTCCACATGTTCAGGTCGGCGACTTGCGGGCCTTCGATCGTGACGATGCGAAATACGTGACCGGCCGGCACGGTCCAGGCTTGGCCCGAACGGATCGGCACCACGATCGATTCGACCAGCGTGCGGGTGTCATGCGCGGAGGCGATGCGCCGATAGAACGCTTGGTCGGGGTCGAGCGCGGAACCCTTGGTGGACTGATAGGCAGCGGGGTAATTCAACATGATAGAGACTCCTTCATAAGACAGGCGAACGGGCTAACGCGTGCTACGCGCTACTGCTCGTTCGCTCGGGGGAATGAAATGAGGGGGCAGTGAATCAAAGGTTGTCGAGCAATGCGTGTTCCGACTGCTTCAGGTAGTCGGCAAGCGCGGCGCTGGCCTCGGCGGTGCGGCCGCTCCCGATCAACTCCAGAATCTGCTGATCCTTCGCGATCCACGGCCGCTGAAAGCGCCGCTCGTCGGGCGCCGAGGCGAACACGAGACGCAGCTGCGCCAGAATCGTCGTGAAGAACGTGTCGAACAGCGGGCTGCCGAGCAGTTGCACGATGCGCCGGTGAAACAGCAGGCTGTAGGTGCCGACGCTGCGCCAGTCGCCTTCGTCCGCCGTCGTTTGTGCGCGCATGACTGCCTCGCGCATGGGCGCGATTTCGTCTTCTTCGATTGGTTCTTCTCGCAACAGGGCTTGCAGTTCGAGCGTGCGCCGGACCCGGTAGATATCGCGGACGTCATGGCGTGTCAGCGTGCGCACGATCACGCCGCGATGCCGGTAATGCACCGCGAGCCCTTCGCGGCACAGGAGGCGTAGCGCTTCACGCAGCGTGTTGCGCGACACGTCGTGTGCCTGGGTCAGGTCGTTCTCGACGAGCGCGGTGCCAGGCGGCAATTTGCCTTCAATGATCTCGTCGCGGATCGTCGACAGGATCCGGTCCGTGACCGATTGCTCTGGCTCCTGGCCTGTGAGGGCGGTAGCAGTCGGGTGCGAGGTAGGCATACGGTGCTTTACGCAATGTGGACGTCTTTAAGGAAGCTCGCGATACGCGAGGTCTTGTCCAGCGTTGCCAGTTCGTGTGGAGGCGCGTCACCCACGATTGTGCCCGCTTCCAAGAACACGATACGGTCTGAAATGCGGAAGGCGAAATTGATTTCGTGCGTGACAATAATCATCGTCATGCCTTCCCGGGCGAGTTCCTCGATCACCTTGAGCACCTCGTTGACCAGTTCGGGATCGAGCGCAGAGGTTGGTTCGTCGAACAACACAATCGAAGGCTGCATCGCCAGCGCCCGCGCAATCGCAACCCGCTGCTGCTGGCCGCCGGATAACTGATGCGGATACTTGTGCGCATGCGAGGCCATGCCTACCTTTTCCAGCAACTGCATGCCGGACACGTCAAGCGCGGCGCCGTTGCAGCGCCCGTGATAGCGGGGCGCAAGCGTCACGTTCTGCATCACCGTCTTGTGCGGAAACAGATTGAAGCTCTGAAACACCATGCCGATATTGACGATGCCTCGCATGTACTGCGTGTGCGGCACCTTGCCATGCCGGCCGCGTGGCGGCCACAAGAACGCCTTGTTGTGCAGGCGAACTTCGCCTTCGTCGAGCGTCTCGAGTCCGTTCAGCGTGCGGATGAGCGAAGTCTTGCCGGAGCCCGACGGGCCGATGATCGATACCACCTCGCCTGCGCGCACGGTCAGGTCGATCCCCTTCAGCACCTCGTGATCGCCGTAGCGCTTGCGGATGCCGATGGCTTCCAAAGCACGCGCCTCGCTGCGGGCGCCCGCCCTCGTAGGCACGGCGCTCGCTGCCCGCGCGGGCTGCTGCGATCCCATGGCAATGGCGGTGGGGCCGGCCTCTTTGCGGCGCGTGACGTCAAGATGCTTCTCGAGGAGCGTCAACGCGTGCCCGAACACGGTGACGATCAGCACGTAGTAGAACGAGACGGCGAGCATCGTCTCGAGTACCTTGAAGTTCTGCGTGTACAGCCGCTCGCCGACCAGCAGAATTTCCGCGAGGGAGATCACCGACACGAGCGAGGTCAGCTTGACGATCGTGATGTACTCATTGATGAGTGCGGGCAGCGCAACACGAAACGCCTGGGGCAGCACGATCAGCCGTTGCAGGCCGACGAAGCGGATGCCGAGCGCCTTGCCCGCCTCAAGCTGCCCCTTGTGAAGCGACAGCAGGCCGCCACGATGGATCTCGGCGATGTAGGCCGCTTCGCTGATCGATAGAGCCAGCAAGCCGGCCCAGAACGGGTCTGATAACAATCCGCTCGTCCAGGGCAACGCCTGCGGCAGGTTATAGACGAAAATCAGCAGCACCAGCAGCGGCAGGCTGCGAAACAGCCAGATGTAGGCGCTGCACGCCACGCGTAACGGCATGAAGGCGGACCACTTGCCGAGCGCGAGTGCGAAGCCCGCGACAATGCCGATGAGCCAGGTCGCGGCGCTCAGTTCGACCACGAGCCAGGTGGCTTTCCAGAATGCGGCATCGAACAACAATGAAGCCGTGTAGTGCCAGTCGAATACCATGTGCTTCCCCTCACGGCGTACAGCTTGGAGGGCGCGCCGACCGCCCGGCCTCGGGCTGGGCGTGCGGCGTGCCGTTAGTTCTGTGCCGTACCGAGCGCCTGGGCAATGTCATTGCCGCTTGGCTCGGCGACGTTGTACTGCTTGAGGAGTGCCTGGTATTCGCCCTTCTGCTTCATCGAAGCAAACGCGATCTTCAATTGGGCGAGCAGCGCGTCATTGCCTTTCTTGACGCCGAGGCCGATGACCACCGGATAGAGCGGGGTCGTCGACGTGATTGCCACGCGTCCACCGAGCTTGTTCACGCTCATCTGCGCAACGGCCGAATCTTCAAACTGCGCGTCGACGGCGTGCGACAGGACGGCCTGGGCCGCTTCCGGCGAAGTATCGAATTCGTGCACGTCGATCGGCCCGCGGCCGGCCGGCGCACAGACGTGCTGCGACACGTCGTTGAGCTTCGGAATCCACGAGGCGCCTTTGATCGAGCTCACGCGCTTGCCACAAAGATCTTCGGGCTTCTTCGGCTCAAAGCCGGAATGGCTCAAGGCGAGCAGCGACCCGCCGGTTTTCAGGTAGGGCACGAAGTCGATCTGTTTCGCGCGCTCCGGCGTCACGTAGAGCGCCGATGCGATCACGTCGAAGCGGTTCGCGTTGACGCCGAGGATCAGGTTTGCGAAACGCGTATCGACGAAGCCGGCCTGCAGCTTCAGGTGGCCGGCGAGCTTCGTCATGAAAGCGGGATCGAAGCCGGCGGGATCCGCGTCCTGCATGTAGTCGTAGGGCGGATACGTCAGATCCGCGCCGATCATCAGCTTGCCGGGCGTGACGGTCGGCGCGCCGCTCGAGGCGAACGCGTGGGACGCGGCGCACAGCGCGAGCACGGCGACGCACTTCGCGACGCGCGGCAGAGAAAACAGGACAGGTTTCAGATCAAATTGCGCTTTCATCAGGTTCTCGCTCGTCCGGGTTGTGGCAAGACATATTGTTGAACAATCAAAAACCTATCGTTCAACAATAAGGCGTGACTACGCATGAGGCGTGCCAACGGAACGGCGAGGTTGCTGGATAT
>JAXDQB010000332.1:0-4667 GCA_034668065.1 Paraburkholderia sp. | reverse complement strand
ACCGTCATTAACCGTGAATGGCGTGCCGCCACGGCGAATACTTCCTCGATAACGCCTGCGTTCTCCAGAACGACAGGTCACCGAGCCGATCCATCTCAAAATTAAATAAAGCTTAATTCGAGTGGCGGAGTTTCGTTATGCCGCAGACCGGATCATTGGCCACTTTTAAACGCCTTGTTGGTCCCCCCAGGATGTCGGGGGCGCCGACGGAAAGCCTGATCTAGACGCCGCCGACACCGACACTTTCACATGAACGCTATTGTCCTGGTTGCCCTGCGCCGCCCCCTCACCTTTGTGGTGATGAGTATCCTCATCATCCTGTTCGGCGCGATGGCAGTATTAAAGACGCCAACGGACATCTTTCCCGCCATCCGCATCCCGGTGATCGCTGTCGTGTGGAACTACAACGGGCTATCCCCACAGGATATGTCCGGCCGTGTGGTCTACTACTACGAGCGCGCGCTGACGGCGACGGTTGCCAACGTCGAACACATTGAGAGCCAGTCCTTGTACGGGGCTGGCATCGTGAAGATTTTCTTTCAGCCGGGCACGGACATCTCCGCCGCCCAAGCTCAGGTCGCGTCTATCTCGCAGACCGTTCTCAAGCAAATGCCGGCGGGTATCACGCCTCCTCAGATTCTGGTCTACAACGCGTCCTCAGTGCCGGTGCTGGACCTTCAGGTCTCGGCATCGAACATGACAGCCGCGCAGGTGTACGACATGTCGTCCAACCTGATTCGCCCTCAACTGGTATCTGTGCCTGGAGTCTCGATTCCGAATCCATACGGGGGCGCTTCGCTTAACGTCGAAATCGATCTGGATCAGTCGAAGCTATTGGCGCATGGCCTTTCGGCGACGGACGTAGCGGCCGCGCTCAGTAGAGAGAACGTGGTGCTTCCTGCCGGTGACCAGAAGATTGGCGGTCTGGACTTCATGGTCCAAACAAATTCGACGCCTATTGACGTGCCAACGTTCAACGACATGCCGATCAAGACGGTGAACGGCGCGACCGTCTATCTGCGGGATGTCGCCTACGTACACCGTGGCGCTCCACCGCAGACGAACGCAGTGCTGGTGAAAGGCAAACAGTCAGTACTGATTCAGATCTTCAAGAGTGGCGACGCGTCGACTCTGGCGGTGGTGGCCGGCATCAAGAAGATGCTGCCCGGTATCATCCGCACGTTGCCGCCGGGCGTGACCATCATGCCGCTCAACGATGCCTCGGGATTCGTGCGCGATTCCGTGCTGGAAGTGGTTCAGGAGATGATCACCGCGGCGCTCTTGACGGGGTTGACTGTGTTGCTGTTCCTCGGCAGCTGGCGTTCAACCTTGATTGTGGCCACATCGATTCCACTCGCGATTTTGTCGTCGATTCTCGTTTTGCACTATACGGGGCAAACGATCAACGTCATGACGCTTGGCGGATTAGCGCTCGCGGTGGGTATTCTGGTCGATGACGCAACCGTCATGATCGAAAACATCGATCATCACCTTGCCGAGGGCGCCGAACTCGAGCCAGGCATTATCGCGGCGGCAAACCAAATCGTCGTGCCCACCCTCGTGGCCACGCTGTGCATTTGTATTGTGTGGTTGCCGCTATTCCAGCTGGATGGCATCTCTGGCTATCTGTTCCAGCCGCTCGCCGAAGCGATCATCGCCGCGATGCTTGCATCGTTCGTCCTCTCGCGTACGCTGGTGCCGACGATGGCCGCCTGGCTCCTGCGTGGCCAGGTGCAAGGGCATGGGCACAATCCGAACCCAGGTTTCTTCACTCGATTCCAGCGGCGCTTCGAACAAGGCTTCTCGCAGTTCCGCGAGCAATACAAGGTCGTTTTGACCCGCGCCGTGCATAATCGCAAGCGCTTTGTCACGATCTTCCTTGCCGGCACCGTCGCGTCGATGGGCCTGCTCGGTTTCCTCGGTCGCGATTTTTTCCCGAGTATCAAATCGGGCGAAATCGATATGCACATGCGCGCGCCGATCGGCACGCGGCTTGAAGACGCTTCCAAGATTGCGGTGCTTGTCAACAGCGAGATTCGCAAGGTTTTGCCAGGCCAAGTCACCAACCTTGTCGATAACTGCGGGCTGCCAACCAGCAGCCTGAACCTTGCCTATACCGCGGACGGCACAATCGGGCCGCAGGATTGCGACATTACGATTACGCTCAAAAACGAGCAGTCTCCTGTGGACGACTACCGGTTCAAGCTGCGTCGCGAGCTGCCGAAGCTCTTTCCTGGTACGGTATTCACCTTCCTGCCCGGTGACATTACGGCCAAGATTTTGAACTTTGGCTTGCCTGCCCCCATCGACGTGCAGATCTCCGGCCGCGGTCAAGCGGCGAACATGGCCTTTGCGCAGGAACTCTCGGCACGCATCGCCAAGATTCCGGGCACTGCTGACGTCCACATTCAACAGGCGTTCAACGAGCCCACCCTCAGATTTGCCGCGGACCGCTCGTTTGCCTCCGGCATGAATTTGTCGGAAGCCAACATCGCAAACAACGCGCTTGCGACATTATCCGGCAGCGGACAGACGGCACCCACCTACTGGCTCGATACGACGAACGGCATCTCCCATCTCGTCAATATGCAGACGCCGCAAGACCAGCTCTCGTCGATGAACGATCTCGAGACGATTCCGGTCGATCAAGGCAATGGAGATCCGGGCGGCCAACAGTCGCAGTTGTTGGGTGCGCTTGGCACGGTGACGCAAATTGGCACGCCGTTGCTGGTCTCCCATTACAGCATTCTGCCCTCAATCGATATTTTCATCAGCAACCAGGGGCGTGACCTCGGGGCGGTCTACGATCAAGTCCAACAGGTCGTGAAGGAGATGAATCCGCAACTGCCCAAAGGCGCGAGCGTGCATGTGAGGGGCCAGGCTACGACAATGAGCAGCACCTACGTGCAGCTTCTGATGGGACTGGCGCTTTCCGTACTGTTGGTCTATCTCGTGATAGTCGTCAACTTCCAGTCCTGGCTCGACCCGTTCATCATCATTACGGCACTGCCGGGTGCTCTCGCCGGCATTGTCTGGAGCCTCTTTCTCACGCATACGAACGGTTCGGTACCCGCGCTTACGGGTGCAATCATGTGCATGGGTACGGCGACAGCCAACTCGATCCTTGTGGTTTCGTTTGCCCGTGAGCGCCTTGCAGAACATGGTGACGCCCTCGCGGCAGCCATTGAAGCCGGGTACGCCCGTATTCGCCCGGTTCTGATGACCGCGCTCGCGATGATGATCGGAATGCTGCCGATGTCCATGAGCAATACGCAAAACGCACCGCTCGGACGAGCAGTCATCGGTGGACTACTCGTCGCGACGTTCGCCACATTGCTCTTCGTTCCCTGCGTGTTCGCGATCATGCATCGCAACGACAGAAAAGCCACGGAGTCACATCTATGAACGTAGTTAATCGCGAAGAAGTTGCCGTCAAAAGCGGATTTCGACCCAAGTGGTCCGCTGCGATCGCCGTCCTGGTCCTGGGTGGCCTCGTCGTTCACGGCATCGTCCAACGCCACGACACTCTCACAGACCTTAAAACAGTCGCCAACGAAGAGTCGGTGCCACAGGTTCAGGTGATGGCACCTATGTCGGGGCCTGCCTCACAAACGGTCACGCTGCCGGGCAACATCAAGGCGTGGTACACCGCGCCGATCTATGCGCAGGTGTCGGGCTACGTGCAGAAGTGGAACGTGGATTACGGCGCGCTGGTGAAGGCCGGTGCGTCCCTCGCGACGATTGACGCGCCTACCATTGATGAGGAGTACCAAACGGCGCTCGCGAATCTCGACGTGGCGAAGACAAACAGCACGCTTGCCGATGTGACGGCACAGCGCTGGAAGGCGCTTGCGGGTACGGAAGCCGTCGCGCAGCAGGAAGTGGACGTTAAGGTAGCAGACGCCGCGGCAAAGAAGGCCCAAGTTCTGGCTGCGCAGCATGAGGTCGCGCGCTACCGTGCGCTGGAAGGGTTCAAGAATATCGTGGCGCCATTCGACGGCGTCATCACCTCGCGCGACACCGACGTCGGCAACTACGTGAACGCCGCGGGCGGCGACGTCAGCTCCCGGGGGGCGGCCGACGAGCTGTTCTCGGTAGCGGACATCCACGAAATGCGGATCTTCGTTTCCGTGCCGCAGGATTATGCGGACATGTTGAAGTCGGGCCTCAATGCAACGTTCACCCTGCCCCAGTATCCGGGCCGTCGGTTCAAGGCGACCCTGCTCACCACTGCGAACGCGTTCGATCCGCAGACGCGAACCGTCATCACGGAATTGGTGGCGCAAAACCCGGACCATCTAATCTGGCCCGGCACTTATGCAACCGTTCAGTTCGTCGTGCCGACCAACCAAAGCGTGCTCGTCGTACCCGAACAGGCGCTGCTGTTCCGCGATCAGGGCATGCAGCTGGCCGTCATCGATTCGAATGACAGGGTGCATCTGCAAGACGTCAAGCTCGGGCTGAATCTCGGTCAGAACGTTCAGGTGCTCTCGGGGCTGAAACCCACCGACCGCTTCCTCGTCAGCCCTTCCGCGGACACGCTCGAGGGAGAGAAAGTGCAAGTCGTAAGCGGTGTACCGGGAGTCGGGCCAGCAACGACGGTTCACGTCGCAGCAACCCAGCCGGCGCATTCAAGCGGAAATCAGCAAGGCAACGCCGCAGGTGCC
>JAXDQB010000331.1:0-5110 GCA_034668065.1 Paraburkholderia sp. | reverse complement strand
TGCTGCGCGGCCATCTCGGAGCGCCGGCGGCGACGATCGAGTTCGCCGTCCCGCACACGCTCTCGTTGACCTACTTCCCGAAGTGGCTTCAGCGCATCGAGGCGCGCATGGGGCCGGTGCATGCGCGGCTGCGCGCGCTCAACGTCCATGACGCACTGCTTTCACTCGTCGATGGCGGCTGCGATCTCGTCATGGGCTACCACCACCCGAGCCACCCGGTCGCGCTCGATCCGGGTCACTACGACATGCTGACGCTCGGCTTCGAGCCGATCAGCCCCTACTCGGCGCCGCTGCGCCCGGGCCGTCCCCGTCATCGTTTTCCGGGCACAGCGGATGTGCCTGTCCCGTATCTCTCGTACACGGCGAACGCCTACCTGGGGCGAATGACGGAAGTCATCATCGCCAAGTCACCCGAGCGGCTCTACCTCGATCGCATCTACGAAACGGATATGGCGGAGGCGCTCAAGGCAATGGCGCTTGCCGGGCACGGCGTCGCATTCCTGCCGCACAGCGCCGTGCAGGACGCCGTGGCGGCCGGCGATCTGATCCGGCTCGATCGCCCGGGCCGCGGCGCGGCCGCGGATCGTTTCACGCTGACGATGGAGATTCGTCTATACCGCGACAAGCTTGCCGCGGCGGGCGACGATCCGCGGCAGCAGCTCGTGCGGCGGTTATGGCAGGTGGTCGCAAGCGAGCTCGGCGTGAGCGAAGCGGGGAAAGCGGGGGAAGCGGGGGGAACGGGGAAAGTGGAACCCCCCGGGAAAGGGGTGCGCGCCGCCTGACGCGATTGGGTGATGGAGCAGGCGCGGGCGAGCCCGCATACGAAGTGCGCGAGCGCCGCTTTGTCTATGTCGTTCGCACCTTATGCAAAATTTGCATAATCGGATGACCAATCGGCATTGGATTTCAAACAGGGCTTTTTCGACAATAGCCGGCATTCCGTGACCACTGGAGTGTCCATGTCTTCACAAGTGCCGTCCGCGCTGTCAGCGCATTCGATTCCCTCGTATCTGCATGCCGAAGATCTCGGGCCCTGGGGCAACTATCTGCGCCAGGTCGACCGCGTCGCGCCGTATCTGGGCTCCCACTCGCGCTGGATCGAGACACTGAAGCGGCCGAAGCGGATCCTCATCGTCGACGTGCCGATCGAGCTCGATAACGGCACCGTCGCGCACTTCGAGGGCTACCGTGTGCAGCACAACACCTCGCGCGGCGCCACCAAGGGCGGTGTGCGGTTTCACCAGGACGTGACGCTTTCGGAAGTGATGGCGCTATCGGCTTGGATGTCGGTGAAGAATGCGGCCGTGAACGTGCCGTACGGCGGCGCGAAAGGCGGCATTCGCGTCGATCCCCGCACGCTTTCGCGCGGCGAGCTCGAACGCATAACGCGCCGCTACACGAGTGAAATCGGCATCATCATTGGACCGAACACGGATATCCCCGCGCCCGACGTCAACACCAATGAGCAGATCATGGCGTGGATGATGGACACTTACTCGATGAACCAGGGCCAGACGGCCACGGGCGTCGTCACCGGCAAGCCGATCTCGCTTGGCGGCTCGCTCGGCCGCAAGGAGGCAACGGGGCGCGGTGTGTTCGTCGTCGGCACGGAGGCGGCGCGCCGCATCGGTCTCGACATCGAAGGCGCTCGCGTTGCGGTGCAGGGCTTCGGCAACGTCGGCGGCATCGCCGCGCGGCTTTTCCAGGAGGCCGGCGCGAAAGTGATCGCGGTGCAGGACCACACGGGATCGATCTGGAAGTCGAGCGGTATCGATGCCGCCGCGCTGCTTGAGCATGTCGCGAACACGGGAGGCGTGGGCGGCTTCGCAGGCGCGGAGCCGATCAAGAACGACGAGTTCTGGACGATCGAGAGCGACATCCTGATTCCGGCCGCGCTCGAAAACCAGATCACTGAACAGAACGCATCGAAGATCAAGACGAAGATCGTCGTTGAAGGCGCGAATGGCCCGACGACGACGGCGGCCGACGACATCCTGCGCGACAAGAATGTGCTCGTCGTTCCCGACGTGGTGGCGAATGCGGGCGGCGTGACGGTGTCGTACTTCGAGTGGGTGCAAGACTTCTCGAGCTTCTTCTGGACCGAGGACGAGATCAATCAGCGCCTCGAGCGCGTGATGCGCGAAGCGTTCAATGCCGTGTGGCAGGTGGCCGGCGACAACAAGGTATCGATGCGCACGGCAGCGTTCATCGTGGCATGCAAACGCATCCTGATGGCGCGCGAGATGCGCGGGCTCTATCCCTGATGTTTGGTAAGTTCGATCATCGGAAGCGAAAATCCGTGGGGACGCGCCGCACATAATGCGGCGTGTCCGGCACATAGCGGGCGGCATCACCATGCCGCCCGTTTGCTATTGGCAAGCGCAGGTTGAAGTAATCCCGGTGGCAGCATCGAGATGGTACTGTTTGCCTGCGCCTCTTCGTTTGTCGGTGCGCATGGCCCGCGCCGGGCGTTGTTAGGGAGCTTCGCAAAAAGGCTGCATCATGATTTCTATCAAGAACGTATCGAAGTGGTATCAAAAGTTTCAGGTGCTCACCGAATGCACGACGGAGGTCAAGAGGGGGGAAGTCGTCGTCGTGTGCGGGCCGTCCGGTTCGGGCAAGTCGACCCTGATCAAGACAGTCAATGGCCTTGAGCCGTTTCAGCACGGTGATATCGTCGTGGACGGGCAATCGCTGAAGGACAAGAGCACAAATTTGTCGAAGCTGCGCGCGAAGGTCGGCATGGTGTTTCAGCACTTCGAGCTGTTTCCTCACCTGTCGATTACCGAAAACCTCACGCTCGCGCAAACGAAGGTGCTGGGCCGCTCGAAGGAGGAGGCGGCAATCAAGGCAATGACGCTGCTCGAGCGCGTCGGCCTTAAGGCGCAGGCCGACAAGTATCCAGGCCAGCTATCGGGCGGCCAGCAGCAACGCGTTGCGATTGCGCGTGCGCTTTCGATGGACCCCGTCGCGATGCTCTTCGATGAGCCCACTTCGGCGCTCGATCCCGAGATGATCAATGAAGTGCTGGACGTCATGGTCGAACTCGCGCGCGAAGGGATGACGATGATGTGCGTCACGCACGAAATGGGCTTTGCGAAGAAAGTGGCGCACCGCGTCATCTTCATGGACCGCGGCCTCATCGTCGAAGATGATCGCAAGGAGGATTTTTTCGCCAACCCGAAGTCGGATCGCGCGAAGGAATTTCTCGCGAAGATTCTGCACTGAGGAACGGTCAGGACTCGTAGGCGGCGATGTCGTCCGCCTCGGCGGCAAAATCGCCGCCCCAGGCGCGGGGCGCGGACGCCGTCTCGTCGGAGGCCGGGTTGCGCGCTTTTTCGAGAACGTGCTCGGGCACCGGAATATGCGTGCGCGCAGCCACATCGCCATCCTGGAACATCAGCAGATCGCCCGGCTCGAAGGCCGTCCAGATTTCGTCGTCGGTCAACGGCTTCGTGGCGATGACGGATACGCGGTCCTCGGGCGTGGTGTATTGCGCGAAATCGATCGACATGTCCGCATCGATCAGATGCGCGGTGGAGAACGGCCAGCGCCGCACGAGATAGTGCAGGTGCGTCGAGCAATGGGCGAAGAGCGCCTGCCCGTTCGACATCAGAAAATTGAAGACGCCGTATTCGGTGATCTCGCGCGTGAGTTCGGCGAGCGCGGCGAAGAGGTCGACGAGCGGCGGCTGCGCGCAGGGAAACGCTTGACGCAGGCCTTGCATGATTGCGCAGAACGCCAGTTCGCTGTCGGTTGTGCCGACCGGCTGGCAAATGCCCGAGAGCGTTGGCCGGTAATCCTTCAGATCGCCGTTATGAGCGAAGATCCAATGCCGCCCCCACAGTTCGCGCATGAACGGGTGGCAATTCTCGAGCAGGATGTGGCCTTGCGTCGCCTTGCGGATATGCGCGATCGTGTTCTTCGATTTGATGGGATAACGCTTGACCATCTCGGCAATCGGCGAGCTGGCCGACGATTGATGATCGATGAAGAGCCGGCACGCTTTGTCTTCGAAGAAGGCAATGCCCCATCCGTCGGCGTGGTGATCGGTGCTTCCGCCGCGCGCCGCAAAGCCGGTGAAAGAGAACGTTACGTCCGTCGGCGCGGCGCAGTTCATTCCGAGGAGTTGGCACATGGTACGGGGGGGATGACCGGGCGGGTTCTTTAGTGAACCCGCTACAATACGTTTTTTTAAGCATATACCGAGCCGCTGGCCGAAAGAAGCGAAATCAGTGCACGGTCAGCGAGGCGTTGCGGTTTTTCCACGGCGTCCGCACTTGCGCGTTTCGGATGCC
This sequence comes from Paraburkholderia sp., assembly GCA_034668065.1. Classification (GTDB taxonomy): domain Bacteria; phylum Pseudomonadota; class Gammaproteobacteria; order Burkholderiales; family Burkholderiaceae; genus Trinickia. Next base: position 812 of record JAXDQB010000331.1, on the reverse strand, counting down.
CGCGTTGTTATCGTTGTCGAGCAGCGCGGCGGCTTGCCGGTTTTCTCTCGTTCGATCGTAGCCATGACCGTTTCCTCCTCTCCCCGAAGCGCCGCGGCAACTGCCGGCGCCCAATCGTCGCTGACTTTGTCCCGCCCGGACGATTGGCACTTGCATCTGCGCGACGGCGCCATGATGGCTGCGGTGCTTCCGCATACGGCGCGCCAGTTCGGTCGCGCGATCGTCATGCCGAACCTGAGGCCGCCCGTTACGACGACCGAAGCGGCACGCGCGTATCGCGCGCGCATCCTGGCGGCGCTGCCGGCCGGCATGACGTTCGAGCCGCTGATGACCCTTTATCTGACCGACAACACCCCGCCCGACGAAATTCGCCGGGCTCGCGAGAGCGGCTTCGTGCACGGCCTGAAGCTCTATCCGGCCGGTGCGACGACGAACTCCGACGCGGGTGTGACGGATCTGGGCAAGTGCGCGAAGACGCTTGAGGCGATGCAGGAAGCCGGCATGCCGCTGCTTGTGCACGGGGAGGTGACCGATCCGTCGATCGATCTGTTCGATCGCGAAAAAGTCTTCATCGACCGCGTGATGGAGCCGCTGCGTCGCGACTTCCCGGCGCTGAAGGTCGTGTTCGAGCACATCACGACGAAGGATGCCGCCGATTACGTGCGCGAGGCTGCCGCTGCGCCGGGACTGCTCGGGGCGACGATCACCGCGCATCACTTGCTCTACAACCGCAACGCGATCTTTATGGGCGGCATCCGCCCGCACTACTACTGCCTGCCCGTGCTCAAGCGCGAGACGCATCGGGTGGCGCT
>JAXDQB010000330.1:0-4802 GCA_034668065.1 Paraburkholderia sp. | reverse complement strand
GCCTCGAAATCCTTGATTGTCAGCACGCGGACGTTCGGCGTGTTGTGCCATAGATACGGGAGCGACTTCGATACCGGCATGCGCCCGCTGAGTACCGAGAGTCGATGCGGCCAGTAGCCGAAGTTCGGAAACGAGACGATGCACTCCTTGCCTACGCGCACCGTCTCGCGGAGGATCGCGGCTGTCTGGTGAATCGTCTGCAGCGTCTGCGAGAGGATCGCGAAGTCGAAGCTGTCGTCCTCGAAAAGCCTCAGCCCGTCTTCGAGGTTCTGCTGGATCACGTTGACGCCTTGCTTCACGCAGGCGAGCACGCCGGCGTCGTTGATCTCGATGCCGTAGCCGCGCACATCCAACTCCTCGCCGAGCAGCGCGAGCAGCGAACCGTCGCCGCAGCCCAGATCGAGGACAGTCGAGCGCGGCTCTACCCAGCGCGCGATCGCGCGAAAATCGGCTCGCGTGGCGAGCGAATCGATAGCGGACTGATTCATGCGCCGACCTCCTCGGCAATACGTTCGTAATAGGCGCGCAGGGCGTTGTGATAGCGCGCGTCATCGAGCAGGAAGGCGTCGTGGCCGTGCGGCGCGTCGATCTCCGCGTAGGTGACGTGCCGCTTGTTGTCGAGTAGCGCTTTCACGATCTCGCGTGAGCGCGCGGGGGCGAAGCGCCAGTCAGTGGTGAAGCTGACGACGAGGTATTTCGCACGCGTATGGCCGAGCGCGGCGCTCAGGTCGCCGTCGAACGCCTTGGCCGGATCGAAATAGTCGAGCGCGCGCGTGATCAGCAAATAGGTGTTGGCATCGAAGTAGTCCGCGAACTTGTCGCCCTGATAGCGCAGGTACGACTCAACCTCGAACTCGACGTCGAAGTTGAAGTTGTAGGCTTCGGCGGCGCCGTTCTCGCGTCGCAGGGCACGGCCGAACTTGGTCGCCATGTCGTCATCTGACAGATAGGTGATGTGTCCGATCATGCGCGCAACGCGCAGGCCGCGCCTCGGTTTGACGCCATGCGCGTAGTAATCGCCGCCGTGAAAGTCGGGATCGGAGAGGATCGACGAGCGCGCCACTTCGTTGAACGCGATGTTTTGCGCGGAAAGCTTTGGCGTCGAGGCGATATCGATGCAGTGCGCGACGCGCTCGGGATACATCGTGCTCCAAGCGAGCGCTTGCATTCCGCCAAGGCTGCCGCCCATCACGGCGGCAAAACGCTCGATGCCGAACGCGTCGGCCACGCGCGCCTGCGCGTTGACCCAGTCCTCGACAGTCACGACGGGAAAGCTCGCGCCATAAGGACGGCCGGTGCTCGGGTTCGTGCTCATCGGGCCGGTTGAGCCGAAGCACGAGCCAAGATTGTTCACGCCGATCACGAAAAAGCGGTTTGTATCGAGCGGTTTACCCGGCCCGACCATGTTGTCCCACCAGCCGACGTTCTTCGGCTCGTCGGCATAGACGCCGGCGACATGATGCGACGCGTTAAGTGCGTGGCAGACGAGCACCGCGTTGGAGCGCGCAGCATTGAGCGTGCCGTAGGTCTCGACCATCAGGTCGTAGTCCGCGAGCGTGCTGCCGTTTTGCAGCGCGAGCGGCTCGTTGAACTGCATGCGTTGTGGGGCGACGATACCGATCGATTCCATTGATTCCGCCTTCTGATTGGACGGCTAAATGGTGTCGGCGGTGCGCGGACGAAAGGAACGGCGCGGCTGACGACCTCTTTAGCCGCATTTATAGTGAACCCTTCCATCCTTCCAGGGTTCGCGCGCCCGCAATCGAGTCGACAAATCGGCGCGTTTTTCTGCTCTTCGTGCTCAAGCCTTTCGGATCGGGCATCGCTTTTGATACCCGAGCACGCCTGAATGCGGGCGATTCCCGACGTTATTGACGCTTACGATGCCAGGAAAACCTACCCTGCCTTTCCGGCAGCAGACGGTAGAGGATAGCGGAAAACCTGATAATGCGCTATTGCGCTACTGCAGGATCAACCGCAACTGCGCGTCGGCATGCTCGGTGGGGGCGCGCGTGAAGCCGCTCTTCGCATAGCGGTGCCAACGGCCAAGCACATAGCTGACGAGGAGGCTCGCCCGCAAGGCCGGATCGTAATCGCCCGGCAGAGGCGCGGCTGCGCCTTCCACTTCGGCGTTCCCGCCTGTCATTCCGGCGGTGGTTTGATTGGCCTCCATCAGCGCAAGCCGCAGACTCTGCTTGATGGAGGCCTCGACGCGTTCGAGCAACTGATTGACGCGTCGTGCCAGGCGCTCGTGCTCGCCGATCAGCGCCTCCCCCGTCAGCACGCGCGTCATGCCGGGATTCTTGGCCGAGAAGTTGAGCAACATCAGGCCGATCGCGCGCGCCTGCAGCACGCCGTTCGGCTCTTTGGCGGCGATTTGGTTGACGAGCCCGAAGAAGGTCGCCTCGATGAATTCGATCAGCGCTTCGTACATTTGCGCCTTGCTCGCGAACTGCCGGTAGAGCGCGGCTTCCGATACGCCGAGCCGCGTCGCGAGCGCCGCAGTCGTGATCTTTTCGCCCTCGGGCGCCTCGAGCATCGCCGCGAGCGTCTGCAGGATGTGCTCGCGCCGCTCGCCGGGCTTCATGCGCGGCGGGCGCCCCGTGCCGGCCCCCGCGTCGGCAGGCTGCTGTGCTTCGGTTTCGCCGTCTATGATTGCTTGCCGCCGTTCAATCGTCCGCATATGCGCCCCGCGAGGTGGTGAGCCGTCGGAGCGATTTTAGCGAACGAACGCGACGATCGACATAATGCGGCCGTCCCGTGCCGGGTAGCCTGGCGGTCGAGCCGTTTTTTTGTGGCGCGGCATTCAGATGCCCGACGATCCACACGGTGCGAATACCGAGCCGACGATAGCGCTTCAGATGGCCTCGCGTATCTTCGACGAGCACCACGTCGGCCACGGGCACGCGGGCCTCCCGCAATACGCGCCGCAGCACCGGCAGATCGGGCTTGGCGTGCCACCTGCCGCGTCGACGCATGTGTTCAATTGCAATGACGCGCTCGAACAGGCGCTCGATCCCGAGCTCGGAGAGCACGGCGCGCGCATAGGCAACGGGCGCGTTCGTCAGGATGAGCTTGCGGCCCGGCAGCGCGGCGATTAGCCGCGCGAGGCCGCGTTCGGCCCGCAGCATCGTGCGCAGGTCTTCAAACGTGTGGACGACTCTCAGGAAGTCGTTCGGATCGATTGCATGATGACGCGCGAGCCCAAGCAGCGTCGCGCCATAGCGCCGGACGTAGGCGAGCCGCAGACGGTCCGCCTCGGCCTGGTCCACGCCGAGCGTATCGACGATATAGCGCGTCATCGCCTCGCTGATCGCAGGAAAGATCGCGTGAGAGGCACCGTGCAGCGTATTGTCCAGGTCGAACAGCCAGACGGGTTGGGAGGGCCGGGCGGGGCCGGGGGTGTTGCGGCGCGGGCGGCGCCGCCGGGACAGCGGGCTTGGCATAAGCATCGGCGGCGGGTGGCATGGGCGGGAGGCTCTGGGGAGCGGGCTCTGATGGACGAGCCTGGCAAGCGACCCTGGCGGGCGGCGGCGCGAGCCCGCCCCGGCGCGCCTCGAACTTAGTGAGAGCGGATCATGGTGCCAAACGGCTGTTCGGTCAGGATTTCGAGCAGGACCGAGTGCTCGATGCGCCCGTCGATGATGTGGACCGAGCGCACGCCACTTTTGGCCGCGTCGAGCGCTGATGAGATCTTCGGCAGCATGCCGCCCGAGATTGTCCCGTCAGCGAAAAGCGAGTCTATTTCGCGCGCGGACAAATCGGTGAGCAAATTGCCGGATTTGTCCATGACGCCGGGGATGTTCGTCATCATGACGAGCTTCTCCGCGTTCAGGACGACGGCAAGCTTGCCGGCGACGAGGTCCGCATTGATGTTGTACGACAGACCATCCTCGCCGAGGCCGAGCGGCGAGATGACGGGGATGAAGGCGTCGTCCTGCAGCGCGCGCACCACGGCGGGGTTGATCGCTTCCACTTCGCCGACTTGGCCGATGTCGATGTACTGGCCGGGGTTGTCGCGGTCCGGCATCATCAGCTTGCGGGCGTGGATAAGGCCGCCGTCCTTGCCGGTGAGGCCCACGGCATGGCCGCCGAAGTGATTGATGAGCGTGACGATATCCTGCTGCACTTCGCCGCCCAGCACCCATTCCACGACTTCCATCGTTTCCTCGTCGGTGACGCGCATGCCCTGCACGAACGTCCCCTGCTTGCCGATCTTCTTCAGCGCATGGTCGATCTGCGGGCCGCCGCCGTGCACGATGACGGGGTTGATGCCCACAAGTTTCAGCAGGATCACGTCGCGCGCGAAGCCTTGCTTCAACCGTTCTTCGATCATCGCGTTGCCGCCGTATTTGATGACGACGGTCTTGCCGTGATATTGACGGATATAGGGCAATGCCTCGGCCAGTATCTCGGCTTTCAAAGCAGGGGGGATCTGGACGAGGTCGAGAGGCTCGGACATGGCGGCAAGCTCGGCTGGCAACGGGTTGATACGGTCAAAACAGTTAAAACGCCATACGGGCGGAGCCGGGGCGAAAAAACAGGCCGAATTGTACAGGACTGGCGCGGCGCGCCGCGGTTTTTGGCCGCAGCCGCGCGCGGCAGCAGCGGCCCCGCGCGGGTTAGCAAGCGCCCAAGCATGCAGCGTGCCCCGAACGCTGGCATCATGCACCCATCGATCATTTTTTGCAGCGGCGGACCGTCATGCTCCCCCCGAATCTCGCCTCAGCCGATTTCTCGCCGGCCCACTGCCCGCGTTGCGGCTTGGCCTTCGAGTGCGGGCGCGAGCGCGGACGGTTCGA
>JAXDQB010000329.1:0-11482 GCA_034668065.1 Paraburkholderia sp. | reverse complement strand
AACTGAACCCGACGCCGCCCGATCCGGTGCAGGCCAAGATGATGATGTTCATGCCGCTCGCGTTCTCGGTCATGTTCTTCTTCTTCCCGTCGGGCCTGGTGCTCTATTACGTCGTCAACAACGTACTTTCGATTGCGCAGCAGTACTACATTACGCGCATGATGGGCACGCAAAGGAAGAATAAGGCAGCCTGAGTATCGGTGATGCCTCGCGCCCCGCGCTGTGGAGCGCGAGGCTGCAATGCAAATCGCCCGGCTTTCGCCGGGCGATTTTTTTTAAGGACGATCCGGGATTCCTGGCGTTTTCTGTTTTCTGTTTGCTGTTCGCCGCGTCGATTAATGGTCCGATCCGTCGCCATAGAACTGCTCGACGAGTTCTTGCACGAGGTACCGATGATGCGGCGATAGGGCCTCAATCTTCGAAGCCAGCTCGATCGTCTCCGGGGTTAGCGGGTATTTCTCGTCGCGCGGCAGCGGCTTCGGCGTCGAACGCGCGACCACGCTTGGTGGCGGCCCGTAATGGAGCCAATGCAGATCGACGCGCAGCCACTCGGCCAGCGTCTTCAGTTTGTCCATCGTCGGGATTGTGCGCCCAGTCAGCCATTTGTGAGCCGTTTGAGGGGAAATCGGCTGGCCCCCGCGGTGGCGTAAATTGAAATGCAGCGCGAGTTGTGTCCCGCCCGTCACCTTTTCGGGACTGCGCTGCAGGGCGAATTTGAGGCGTTCAGAGAACGCCTCTTTCTCTTCGGCGGTTGGCATCGCAAAATTGTGCAATTGAGCCAACGCGAAGGAGACAACCAGCCAGGACAGGTTTAGCCCGATCAGGCGCAGATTTGCCTGGATTCGAGCAACGTTTCGCGCGATTTCGAAACGTGTGCATACGACACAAAGCCCGACCAGCAAGCTCAAAGTGCTCGTATCGAGGCGATATCCCCTTCTCATGAGGCGAAGAATATACTTTCTCGATTGAGATAAACCGACTTTGTGGTTAGCGGTGTCAGACTGCTGTTGAACAGTGGTGGCGGCGCTGAGGAACCGGGGATGTCAGCGCTACAATGCCGGGCGCACGAACCACCTGGGCTACCTGTGTCACTTGGGGTGAGCCTTTGGCTTCTACGAACAGCGCTATATCACCGCGCTCCGACTTCATTCATTTCTGCCGCGCCTACCACCATGCTTGCCAACGATTCCGATCCGATTGTCGCCATTGCCACCGCACCGGGGCGCGGGGGCATCGGCGTGGTGCGGATTTCGTGCGGCCGTGCGGGCGTTGCCGCCGCGGCGGCGCTGACGAATGCGCTGTGCGGCCAGGTGCTGGCGCCGCGTCACGCGAGCTACGTCCCGTTCCTGGATGGCGGCGGCAATGCGCTCGACCGCGGCATCGCGCTTTACTTCCCGGCACCGCATTCCTATACCGGCGAGCACGTGATCGAACTGCAAGGCCATGGCGGGCCTGTCGTCCTGCAGCTCGTTTTGCAACGCTGCCTCGAAGCGGGCAAGGCGTTCGGCTTGCGGCTTGCTGAGCCGGGCGAGTTCACCCGGCGCGCGTTTCTCAACGACAAGCTCGATCTGGCGCAAGCCGAGGCCGTCGCCGATTTGATCGAAGCGAGCACGGAGGCCGCCGCACGCTCGGCAGGGCGATCGCTCGATGGCGCATTCTCGCGAGACATCCACGCACTCGTCGATGAGGTCATTGCGTTGCGCATGCTTGTGGAAGCGACGCTCGATTTTCCCGAGGAGGAAATCTATTTCCTCGAAGCGGCCGATGCGCGCGGCAAGCTTGCGCACATCCGCGAGCGTTTGGACTGCGTGCTCGCTGACGCTCGCCAAGGGGCATTGCTGCGTGAGGGCTTGTCCGTCGTGATTGCCGGGCAGCCGAACGTCGGTAAGTCGTCCTTATTAAACGCGCTCGCGGGGGCCGAGCTCGCGATCGTCACGCCGATCGCCGGCACGACGCGCGACAAGGTTGCTCAGACGATCCAGATCGAGGGCATTCCGTTACATGTGATCGATACCGCCGGGCTGCGCGAAACGGACGACGAGGTGGAGAAGATTGGAATCGAGCGGACGTGGGGCGAGATCGAAAAGGCCGACGTTGTGTTGCATCTGTTCGATGCGCGAATTGGAGTGACCGCTGAAGACGCAGAAATTGCGGCGCGTTTCCCAATTGGCGTGCCGGTGGTGCGAGTGCTCAATAAGACCGATTTGACCAATGTCGCGGCGGAGGTCAATCGATTGACCCCAGGTAACGGAATTGGTGAGGACTGCGAAGTCAGGCTGTCTGCGAAAAAAGGCGAAGGAATCGAGTTGTTGCGCGCACAATTGCTGCGCATTGCCGGCTGGCAGGCAGGAACGGAAAGCATTTATCTCGCGCGCGAACGGCATCTGGTTGCACTGCGCGCGGCGCAGGAGCATATCGCCCATGCGGTTGAGCATGCGCAAGCGGGAAATCAATCGCTCGATTTGTTTGCCGAAGAACTGAGGCTCGCACAGGAGCAACTCAACTCGATTACCGGGGAGTTCACATCGGATGATTTGCTGGGGGTGATCTTTAGTCGGTTTTGCATCGGAAAATAATGAGTCGCCCCCTAGCTAGCGCCTCTCACCTTCACACCAGCCCCAGCAATAAACAAGTCAAACTACGCCTGGCTCGCCTGGCGACCTTAACGACCGCGCTTTTGGCCCCCTCACGCAGGCTCTTGACCATCTGGCCGTCGGTAAACCGGCCCTTCTCGTCAAAAGCAGCGCTACCTCATGAGCAGATCGTGGCGGCGCGGTTACAATTTCCCGCTTGCCGCCCCTTATCGAACCAGCCGATTCGGACTATCCCCGCTTCGATCAACCGTTCCCTGGTACTGATCACTGCCAAACCGACCGTTTTACGACTGGGTGATGGCGGTCGACTCCAAGCCTGATCCGGCTCTGTCGCTCGAGGCAACGCTTCACGAACTGGCCGAATGACACAGCGATCCGACAAGCGTCAGCGGTCCCCAAAAATCCGCACTGGCCGCTGTGCTCGCCGGTGCAGCATGCTCCGTTACAACTCGACCACGAGAGAAGCTGAAAGATGTAAACCAGGCGACATTTCGAATTCACAAGAACGCTTTACGATTCGCTCCTGGACAAGCGAGTCGACCGTCAGCGCTTGCCGATACATCAGGCTCTCGATGCCGTGCTGCATTTGCGCATCGTTTCTGCTCGCACCTTCTTCCATTGGGAAATATGAAACGCCTTGTCACGTCGCCGCTCCTTCTCGCCGCCGCAATCGCGCTCGCTGCAGGATCCACGTCCGCACTTGCCGATCAGGGAACCTACCTGAATTCGGATCAGATCGATCTGACCAAAGTGCTCGCACCTCCGCCGGCGCTGAATTCCGCCAGGCAAAAGGCGGATCTCGCGCGGGTGCTCGAAGTGCAGCGCACGCGCACGCCCGAGCAAGTGGCAAACGCGAAGGCAGACCTGAGCAAATCCGTATTCCGTTTCGCGGACGTGCTCGGCCCGTCATTCAACGAAGCCAATCTCCCCAAGACCGCGGCGCTGTTCGATGCCGCAGGCAAAGACGCGGCCATGGTCGCAAAGGGCGGAAAGCGGTATTTCAAGCGTCCCCGGCCGTTCGTGACAAACAGCGACGTGCATCCCACCGTCCCGACCAACCCTAAAGGCTATTACGGTTCCTACCCGAGCGGTCACGCGACTTACGGCTACATGAGCGCCATCCTGCTCGCGCAAATGGTCCCCGAAAAGCGCGCTCAAATCTTTGCACGCGGACGCGAATTCGGCCAAAACCGCATCGTCGACGGTGTTCACTACCCAAGCGACATCGAAGCGGGCCGCATCGATGGCACGCTCATCGCAACCGCACTGATTCAAAATCCCAAGTTCGAGCGGGACTTCGCAGCCGCAAAGGCAGAAGTGCGAGCCAAGCTCGGCCTTAATTAATCCTTCGCTTCCAACTTTTGGCGACCTATCCGTGAATATCAGTCATATCACCGACCTTGCGAACGATTCGGGCGGCGTGCTTTACGTCATCGTCCTGATGCTGTTCGTCGCTCTCACCATCATCATCGAGCGGCTGTCGTTCCTGCACCGCGCGACGGGCGGCACCCGTGCGGCGCTCGAGCACATCGACACGCTGGATGCACTCGATGCGTCAAAGCTTGCAATGTGCGCGGAGCAGTTCGCGGGCCAGCCCGCGGCACGCGTGCTGACAGTCGCGGCACGCCTGGCGGGCCGTGCGTCGCGCGAAGAGCTCGATGCGTCGCTCGAAGAGACGATCATGCGCGAAGCGCCGCGCGTCGATCGCTTCCTTTGGTTGCTCGACACCATCGTGACACTCGCGCCGCTGCTCGGCCTGTTCGGCACGATCGTCGGAATGTTCAACGCGTTCCAAGTCCTCTCGAACCCGGGCAACGCACCGACTCAAGTCACCGGCGGCGTGGCCGAAGCGTTGATCGCCACCGCGTCCGGCCTCTTTGTCGCGATGATCGGCCTGGTGTTCTTCAACGGCCTGCACAACCGCGTGCGCATGGTGGTGCATCAGCTCGAAACGCTGAAGACCACGCTGGTCAACCGGCTCGCCGGCGCATCGCGCGAATCTTTGCATGAAGTGCGGCACGCACCGCACGCCGTGGTCGAAAAGCTCGCATCCCGAGGGGCGTGACGATGAAGTATTTCGAAGCCCGCAAGGCGCGCATCGAGATCATTCCGATGATCGACATCATGTTTTTTTTGCTGGTGTTCTTCATCATGATCACGCTGCACATGATTCCGAATGCAGGCTTGCAAACAAAATTGCCCTCGAGCTCCAGTGCCGAGTCGTTGCCCCCGCCGAAGGTGGTGGTGACGATGTCGACTGACGGTACTTTGTCGGTCGATGCCAAGGTGCTATCGCCTGATCAGCTCACCGCAATGCTGAAGGCACGACCGGATGTGTCGCGCGTGGCGGTCACGATCGCCGGCTCGAAGGAGGCGCAGGTGCAGAAGTTGGTGACCGTGATGGACGCATGTCGCGCGGCCGGCGTCTCGCAAATTGCACTCGCAGCGCAACCAGCGGCGAAGTAATATGACGACCCTTTTTGCTTCCGCCGGCGTCGCGGGCGACAGCAACCGCATCTATCGTGCCGCCGCAGTGGCGCTGATCGCCGAAGCGGCGTTGCTTGGCGGCGCGGTCTTGCTGTTGTCGCACAAGGCACCCGCACCACCGCCGCCGCCAGTCACGTTGTTGACCATCGCTGCGGCGCCGGAGCCGAAACCAGCAACGCCTGCTCCGCCGGCACCGCCTGCACCGCCTACGCCATCGCCTCCGAAACCGCAGCCGGTTGCACGTCCGGTCACGCCGCCGGTGCATCACGTCGAGCACGTCACGCCTCCGCGCCCGACTCCGACGCCACCCGCACCTGTACCGGCCCCTGCGCCAACGCCGGAACCGGTGCCGCCCTCCGCGACGCCCACCGATCCGCCCGTGGCCCCACAGCCGCAACCTGCACCGGCGCCCCCGCCTGCTCCGGCACCCGCGCCGGCGGCCCCGAGCGCGAGCTTCGAAGGTGCCATGCGCGCGGCCATCCAGGCCGCCGTCCGCTATCCCGAATCGGCCCGCATGGCAGGTATCTCGGGCCGCACCCGCGTCGCGTTCCAGTATCGCGACGGAGTGGTCTCCAACGTCAGGGTCGTGGTGTCAAGCGGTGTGGCGTTGCTCGATCGCGCTGCGCTCGCTGCGGTTGAAAGTGCGGCTTACCCGAAGCCAGAACCCGAATTCGCCGGCAAGCTTTTGTCCGAGCAACTCTGGGTTACCTTCAACCTCGACGACCAGGGGTAAAACGAAATCGATCGCGCTGCATGAGGGTTTGCACGCGCGATCGATTTCCAAGCAGCCTCGCAAGATAACGTGTCAAGCGCGGTCAAGCTCGATCAAGCTCGGTCAAGCGTCCGAAAGAAATCTAGTCCGCGTTGGCGAAATCGAACGACTGCTCAACGATGACATCATCCCCCCCGTCAACCTTGCATTGGTACTGCGACATCGCGCGCCGTACCGCCCCATCGAAGACACCTGGCGGCGTCGACTCGACGATCTCGACGTGAACGACTTTTCCGCCATGGATCGTTGCGCGTGCCGTGACTGAGCCGGTGATTCCCTCCGCAAGCGCGCGCGGCGGCATATCCGGTTTGGCCTGAACGGGACAGACGATTGCGACATCCGGCGCAGCCGCAGTAGCGGCCGTTGTCGGGCCGGTTTCGTTTGTCGATGGCGCCGCCGGCGCCGGGCTCGGCACGGCCTGTGTCGGAGCCGGTGCGTCTTGCGTCGCCACCGGAGCCGGAGTGACCGGCGCCGGAACCGGCTGCGGGTGCCGAATGGGGCGCGGTGCCGGCCGTGCCGCATGAGTCGGCACGGGAACCTGGGATTCGTGCTTTACGACCTTCTTCACGATCTGCGGCGGTGGAGGGGGCGGTGGTGGTGGCGTATCCACCTTCGCGAAGCGAATCTGCATGACGGGCGGCGGTCTCGGCGCTGGCTTCGGCGCATGCACGGACGATACGCTCGCAACAAACGCAACTTCGATCGCAAGCGCGGCGGCGATGGCAATGGCCATCGCGTTGTTCTTACTTTCGTGCAATGCTTCATGCGGCCATAGCGCACCAACCGGCTTTCGAAAAACACTCGTGTTCATTCTGCGCGACTCCCCCGGTCAATCCGTGCCCGTGGCAAGCGCGACCGAGCTGATGCCGGCGGTACGCACAAGGTCCATGGACTTTACGATCGTCTGGTAGTCAGTGCCCTTGTCGCCCGCAATCGTTACGTTGACCTGCTTGGTCGATTCCAGTGTCTTGAGACGCACGATCAAATCCTGCGCCGACACGACATCCCGATCAAGGTGGAGTTGCCCGCTCTTTTCCACGCCAACAGTGACGGACACGCTATCGAGCCGCGCCGCCGTGGACGATTCCGGCAACGCCAGCTTAAGGCCTGTACCCTGGATCATCTTCAGCATGACGAGCATGAAGAAAACCAGCAGGAACATCATGATGTCGATCATCGGAATGATTTCGATCCGGGGCTTTTCTTCACCGCCGAAATAGTGGGCTCGATGGTTTCTCACAGTTTTCTCCAATATTGCGGATGTTGTTGCGGATTGCCGCGCATCGCGTCTTACGCATTACGTCTTGCGTCTTGCTTCTTGCTTCTTGCGTCTTGCGTCTTGCGCATCGCGTCTTACGCATCACGTCTTGCGTGTCGCGTCTTGCGTGTCGCGTCTTGCCTCTTAAACAGCAAGCCTGGACACAAGCATCGACTTCATCAGGTCCAATTGCAAAATGACCATCCGCACGCGCTTGTTCAAATAGTTCAACGCAACGACGCCCACCAGCGCGATCGTCAATCCGCAAGCCGTGGCGATCAGTGCATGGGCAATGCCGCCCGATACCGCCATCGGATCGCTGGTGCCCGACGTGCCGAGAATGTCGAACGATCCGATCATGCCGAGAATTGTGCCAAGCAAACCAAGCAGCGGCCCAAGCGTCACGCTCGTATCGAGTATCCACAGATTGCGGTCGAGCCTGCGCATCTGGAACATGATGCTCTCCTCGATTTCTCGCTCGAACTGTTCAACCGGCCGGCCCTGCAGTCCGATGGCCGACTGGATCAATTCGCCCTGCACCGAACCTTTGTAGTGGTCGATCAGCTTTTTCACGTCTTCCGGTTTCGTCCGTTGCACTTGCTTAAGGTCGTTCTCGACATTCACACCGGCGCGTACGTGGGTTCCGAAGAAAATCAGGCGTTCGATGATGACCGTGAGCGCGGCCAGGAAAATGAGCGCCATCACTGGCACGAGGCCAAACGACTGTATCGACAACTCGATGATGTTATGAAACATGTTCGTCCTTTTTTGCGTGAGTTCCAAAGCGGGCCGCCCCTTCCGGCTCGGCGGCCCAATTGCCATGCGCGCCGTCAGTGCGCGTCAGTTCCTGGCGGCCGAAGGTTTGATCTGCGCAACCAGCACATTGAACGTGCCGGCCACGACGGCCGGATGGGGATGCGGATCGCCGGCAGACGGCGCCGGCGCCGGGCCGAATTTCGATGACACGAGGTACACACGATGTGCTTGGGCATCGAGCGCCATCGATTTCGCACCCACCTCCGTCGGCACGTTTTGCGTCACGGTGTAGTGATTCGCGTCATCCTCGTGCACGACGGTCAACGTGCCGTCCTCGCCGTTCGAACTGAATGCGGTCTTCAAAACCGGATCGAACGCGGCCGCGTCGGGGTGTCCGCCGATGGGCAGCGTAGCGACGTCACGGCCGGATTTCGCATCGACGACCACCATGTGGTGATTTGCGCACACCGTAAAGAGCCGATCGGTCTTTGCATCAATGGCGAGTCCTGACGGCCCTTCGCAATCCGCGAGAGGCCAGTGGGCCAGTACCGTGTTCGACTTGGCATCCATCTTCACGATCTCGCCTTTGTCCTCGACGTTGACAAAAACGTGGCCGTGACTGTCCGCCGCGAGCGATTCCGGCTTGCCGCCAACAAGGATCGTGGCGATGATCTTGCCGGTGCGCGCATCAATTGCGCTCACGCTTTTATCGTGACCGTTGCTGTTATAGAGGCGGTCGGATTGCGGCACATAAAGAATGCCGTCGGGGTCCGGGCCGCCGGCCTTGATCGAACCGGTCGTTTTCAGCGTATCGAGGTCGATTACCGTGATGGTGTCGCCACGGCCGTTGGTGATGAAGCCACTCTTGTGCGCCTGAGCGAAGGCGAATCCGTGTACGCCTGGCGTATTGTCGATCTCGCCCACTTGCTTGCCCGTATCCGTATCCATCACCTGCACGTGAGTGTCGCGGCTGATGAAAAGATGGTGGCGCACCAGGTCGTACGCAACGTAATCCCAGTGGTCGGCGCCTTCAAGGGCATAGTGCTGAGTGAGCGCAAAGTGCGGCTCGGCGGCGTGTGCCGTGCCGCCGCAAAACCAACCCGATGCAAGCGTGGCTGCAAGGCCCATTGCGCGGACAGTTTGTGCAATCTTCTTGAACTTCATGTATTGCTCCTGTGAAACTTAGTCATTGATTCGCAAGCCGACCAGGAATGTTTGGCCGTAAAACTCGCGCTGGATCGGGCGATCGGGGGACCCTTCGTAAAACTTAAGCGGCGTATTGAGAAGATTGGCCGCGTCGAAATACATGCTGACGTTCTTCGTAATCTGATAACTGCCGCCGAAGTCGAGCGACAAGCGCGACGCCGTATACACGTCTGTCGCCGCCGAGTTTCCGACCGACCACAAGCTAGCACCCACATATGACAGGGATAAGCGCATGTCCAATGGCCCGCGCTCGTAGAACACGGCCGCGTTGGCCGTGTTGCGCGGAGCCGAGGGCAACGTGTGGTCTTCGCCCGGACGAATGTCCAGATGCGAGTTGGTCCACGTCCAGTTCGCGGAAGCACCCAGCCCGCTCAGGAAACCGGGTAACCGCGTGAAGTGCTGCTCCAAATTGGCGGTGAGGCCGCGTACGCGCGCCGACGAAACGTTCGCGAAGCTGACCAGTTGGATCGGGAAGCCCGGATTGGCCAGATACGGCGAGTTGTTGACGAAGGTCGTCTGGCTAATGACGTAATTCTTGAGCGACTTGTCGAACACGCCCAGCGAGGCTATTCCTCGATGCGGCAAATACTTTTCAATCTGCAGATCGAAATTCTGCGAGGTGGTCGGCTGCAAATTCGGATTGCCGGTGGTGACGATCCCGTTCGCCGCATCGACATTCACGCTCGCACTGCTCTGCGTGAAGCCCGGACGCGCAATGGTGCTCGAATAAATGGCGCGACCCACGAGCGTTGGAGTGAAGTCGTAGCGCAACTGTAGCGACGGAAAGAGGTTGGCGTAGCTGTGCGACGTCTCGTTGGGCGTGATTATGTTGCCGTTGATGAGATTGCCGTAGAAGGCGTCCTGCGTGAATTCGGCACGCACACCGGCGAGCACACCGAAGCGGCCCCACCCGAATTGATATTGACCGTACAGGCTGTAGATGTTTTCGTTGGTGGCAGCGTATGCGCCAGCGTCCTTCAACGGATAGGACGTTACAAGGCCTGCCGCGGCCGCATTGTTGTACGCGCTTTGCATGATGCCGCTGCTGATCGACGGCCCCACGTTGTACATGTTGTTGTAGAAAACGTCGTTGCCGCCAAACACTGCTTGAGACAGCGGCATGCCGGCCGCGGGCGTGTAGTTGTAGTAATTGGCATTACTCGTGAATGCAATGCTTCGCACTCCAGCACCAAACTTGATCTGCTCGTCGTCCCTGTTTGTGAGGTGCGTGGGCAACGTGTAGTTGACGTTGCCCGACCATTCATTGGTCTGCACGTACTGCGTGGAGTTTCCGATTTGACTGAGCGTGTAGCCCGCCGGGTTCGCGCCGCTCGGGCCCGAGAGAACGATCGGGTAGTTGGCGCCTGGATAGTAGGTGATCGGGCCGGTGGCGTTACTGCTGAACGATGGATTTCGGTCGTAAGGCTTGTCGTAGGTGCCGCTCGTGAACGCACCGTGATAGTCGAGCTTGCCCGCGCCGATCGTGTCTTCGCCGCCCAGCATGAACAGTTGCGTGCGCAGCGTTTCCTGCTCGTCGCGCAGACCCTTCGTAAAGCCGGTCACAGTGTCGGTGATCGAGCCATCCGGATTCAAGACGGGAGTCCCGGCAAGGTTAGTGTTTACGTCCTGCCGATTCACGTGCTCGGTATAGCCGAAGTTGTAGTACCGGAAATACCACTTGTTGTCCGCGTTGGGTTGGAAGTCCAGTTCGCCACCGTATCCGAGGCGCGTGCGGTGATAGTTGTAATAGCGTTCGTCGAAGCTGTTATATGCGTTATGCAACGCGCCCGGCAGCTCTTGATAGGCGGGCTCGACGTCGTCGACACCACGGCGATCCTCATTGAAATCGACCGTGCCGATAAAGCTGAAAGGCGCATCCGAATACGAGGTGAGGCCTGAGCCGAGGCCGGCAATGCCTGCCGCACCGAAGCGCGCACCCGCGGTGAGCGAGGCGGCCTGCACCGTGCTGCCGCGCAGCGTCTCCACGCCCGAGCCGATGGAGCCATCGAAAAACGGCTTGCCCGAGGGCGGCAACGTGTGCGGCTCGATGTTGATAGTGCCGCCCAGTGCGTCCGCATCCTGCTCCGGCTTGTTCGTGTCGGTCACCGTGATGCGGCCGATCATGCCGGCAGGAATGGTGTCCATGGCGACTGCACGGCCGCCGTTTTGCGCAGACGCCGGGTTGCTCGGCGGCAAGTGAACACCGTCGAACGTCGTGCTGTTGAGGTTGGTGTCGAGACCGCGAATGTTGACGTAGCGGCCTTCGCCCGAGTCCGTTTCGAGCGATACGCCCGGTGCACGTGAGACGGCTTCGGCCGCGTTCTTATCCGGCATCTTGCGGATACCGTCCGCAGTCATGATGGTTTCCATGTTCGGCGCGGCTTGCTGCGTTGCACGGGCAATCACGTC
>JAXDQB010000328.1:0-3218 GCA_034668065.1 Paraburkholderia sp. | reverse complement strand
AATGCGCCCGTCGATGGCGGCCATGAATGCTTGTCTCCGGAACCCCGTTTCGGTCAAATATTCAAAAAAATCGGAAAAGAATATCGCGTCAATTTTGGTATTTCCAAATATTGACGTTTTCGAAGCGAATTGGGCGATATTTACGTGATGTCGCTATGTGGACCTGCACTGCGGTTGCCGATGCAGATCGAGACCTTGCCGTCTGGTATTGCCGAGGTGCCGGCGAAGTCGTTTACGGCCTTCTCTTTAAATCCGTGCGCCGTCATTTGCGTCGTCAATAGCCACCGTTGGCGAATTGCGCGATCGGGTCATCGCTTGCTGTCGGCGCTGCTCGCACGTCCGGTTCCCAGGGCTTGGGCTCGTCCGGCGTCTCGCGCGGAGACGCCACATAGGTGGGTGCGTCGAACGGCGCTGGCCGCGCGCGGGGCGGCGCGACGCGTCGAATGCCGTCGAACCGCTTTGCCCAATAGGGATTGCTCAGATAGTCGAGCCGTACCGTGCCGCCTGTCGACGGCGCGTTCACGAAGCGCAGTTTGCCGACGTAAATTCCCACGTGCGAGTGAGGCCTGCCGGTTGTGTTGAAGAAGACGAGGTCCCCCGGGGCGATCTCGTCGGGCTCGATGACTTCTCCGCTTTGGCTTATGTCGGCAGTCGTGCGAGGCAGCTCGACGTCGGCCGCGCGCCCAAGGACATACTGAACGAGTCCGCTGCAGTCGAACCCGCTCGCAGGCGTGTTGCCGGCCCAGCGATAGGGCACGCCGATAAGGCTCATGGCCTCAATCGAAATTTCCTCGCGTCCAACACTGTGATCGACGAAGTTGGGCAGCTCGGATGGTTTTGTCCGCAAAGTCCCGCTCATCGCTGCGTCAGCGCCGTCAACACGTTCTGAACGTGCGTACCTCGAAGGCGCGCTCGAGCACGCGGCAAGCCAAAGCACAATTAGTACGAGGAACCAGCACAGGCGCATAGGTAATAAGGAAGCAGTCGCGTTCAGTCCGCTTGTCCGAGCCTTGCTTGGCAGACAAATAAGTGATGCGCCCGATGGTAGCT
Organism: Paraburkholderia sp.; assembly: GCA_034668065.1. GTDB lineage: Bacteria > Pseudomonadota > Gammaproteobacteria > Burkholderiales > Burkholderiaceae > Trinickia. Next base: position 2,168 of record JAXDQB010000328.1, on the reverse strand, counting down.
TTGCCTTGGGGCCGCCCGCAAGAATACTTCAGAAATTACTTGAAGTTCGCGCAACAGGGGAAATCGGCTGCATGTGATTTTCATCGCCATCCGCGCTTGACTTTCATTTAACCAATAGGTTAAATGAAAGTCATGTCTTCCCCTATTGATCCGCTTTCTGCTGTTTTCGCCGCCCTGGCCGACCCGACGCGCCGGGCCATTCTGGCCCGGCTCGCTGAGGGCGAGGCCCCCGTGGGCGAACTTGCCCATCCGTTCGACATCTCCGCGCCGGCCATCTCGAAGCACTTGCGCGTGCTCGAAGCGGCAGGCCTCATCGAGCGGCAGGTCAGCGCGCGCTGGCGAATTTGCCACCTGCGGGCGGATGCGTTGCACGTCGCGCACGATTGGCTCGACGCTTATCGCCGCCATTGGGAAGGCAACCTTGAGCGGCTCGTCGACTATATCGAGCGCAACCACACGGCGGGCTCTTCGGCGAGCGAGCCAGCTTCCACGAAGGATGAGGGGACGAAATCATGAGCGAAGTTGCCGTCTTTCAGTTGGAAATGGAGCGCTTTGTTCGTGCGCCGCGCGAGAAGGTTTTCGAGGCGTTTACGAGCGTGGCAGCGTTGTCGGCGTGGCATTGCCCGCGGGGGATGACGGTGCTCGAAGCGACTGCCGAAGCACACATTGGTGGAGCGTATCGCATCGTCATGGGCGGCCGCGACGGTTCGCGGCACATCGCGGCGGGCGAGTATCAAACGATCGAGCCCCCAGGGTTTCTTGCCTATACGTGGTTTTGGGAAAACGGCTCGATGCCGCGCGAACTCAAGACGCTGATCGAAGTGACGCTGACCGAGCAAAAGGGCGGCACGCGCTTGCATATGCTTCACACCGGTTTCCCCGATGCGCGCACGCGCGATTCGCACTTGGGCGGCTGGCAGTCTGTTTTCAACCGGCTCACCGATTACCTGGATCCCGAGGGAAGCGCATCCACTGTCACTGTGATCGGGGATCCGCGCAGCCCGTACTGCAGAACCGTGCGCATGGCGCTCGAGGAGAAGGGCGTGGCCTACACGCTTTGGCCCGATGCGCCGCATTGCGCGGCTGTCCTCGAACACAACCCGTTCGGGCGGATACCCATTCTCTGCGACGGGCCGATCGAGTTCTACGAAACGCGGGCGATCGTCGGCTACATCGACGATGCATTCGAAGGCCCGAGCCTGCTGGCCCAAGGGGGCCCCACCTCTCGTGCACGCTGCGAGCAGTGGATCAGCGTCATCAACTGCCATGCCTATGATGCGATGGTGAAGCGCTACGTTCTGCAGTACGTCTTTCCGAAGGGTGAGGGCGGCAAGCCCGATCGCGCCGTCATCGACGCCGCTGTTCCTCAGATAGATGCGCACCTTGCGGTGTTCGATTCGGCCTATGGCGATCGCGACTACCTCGTCGGTACGAGTTTGTCGATGGCCGATCTCTTTCTCGCGCCGATTCTTGCCGTTGTGGGCAGGTTCCCCGAGGGCGCCGCTTTGCTCGAAAAGCGCCCCAACCTCCGGCGCGGCCAGCGAGTCATCCACGAGCGGCCGAGCTTTGTCGCGACGCAGCCCGTGCTTGAGCGAAGCGGGGCCTGAGGCGCCGCGCGCTTCGTCAGATGGCCGCAAAGAAAGCTCGGAGCGTGGACGCCCGACGCTACAAAAGTGCGGAGGACGTTCCAAGAAAAAGCGCCCGGCGGATGCCGGGCGCGATGGCGATACGTTTTCAAGCCCGGCGAATGCCGCAAACTCGAATCAAAGGATTTCCGAGGCGTAATCAGCGAGCCGCGAGCGCTCGCCGCGCGCGAGGGTGACATGCCCGCCGTGCGTCCAACCCTTGAAACGATCCACCACATAGGTGAGCCCGGAGCTGCCTTCGGTCAGGTATGGTGTGTCGATCTGCGCGATATTGCCGAGGCAGACGATCTTCGTCCCGGGGCCAGCACGCGTGACGAGCGTCTTCATCTGCTTGGGCGTCAAATTCTGCGCTTCGTCGATGATGAGATATTTGTCGACAAACGTGCGGCCGCGCATGAAGTTCATGCTCTTGACCTTCAAGCGAGAGCGGATCAGTTCCTGCGTGGCTGCGCGGCCCCATTCGCCGGCACTGTCATCCGTTTTCTGGAGCACCTCGAGGTTGTCGTCGAAGGCGCCCATCCA
>JAXDQB010000327.1:0-4765 GCA_034668065.1 Paraburkholderia sp. | reverse complement strand
CGACGCTTGATGAGCTAAAGATGCAAATCGAAACGCTCGATGCGAAGACGGCGTCGATCAACGGGAACCTCGGCGGCAAAAGCGAGCTGCTCACGCGCGATGACGCCTTGCGTCGTAACCAGCAGGCGCTTTTCGCGCAAATCGAAGCGCAAGCGAAGGAGACCGACATCTGGCAGCGGCTCGACTCGCTAATCGGCTCTGCAAAGGGAGACAAGTTCAGGAAATTTGCCCAAGGATTGACGCTTGATCATCTTCTGACACTGGCGAATCGGCATCTCGATCGCCTGCATGCGCGCTATCTTCTCAGGCGCAAATCAACGGGCGAACTCGAATTGGAGATCGTCGACCAATGGCAGGCGGACGTCACGCGCGACACGCGCACCTTGTCTGGCGGAGAAAGCTTCCTCGTCAGCCTTGCGCTCGCGCTCGCGCTATCCGATCTCGTGAGTCACAAGACGTCGATCGATTCGCTGTTCCTGGATGAAGGGTTTGGGACACTCGATGGCGACACGCTGGAGATTGCCCTTGATGCGCTCGACGCACTCAACGCAAGTGGCAAGATGATTGGCGTCATCAGTCACGTCGATGGACTCAAGGACCGCATCGCCGCTCAAATCAGAGTGGAGAAAGGGGGAGGCATCGGGCATTCTCGGCTTGTCATTTGATACGCGATTGCGCCAACCTTTGGCTTGACTACAGCCGTCACCGGCGTTTTCTATCGGGCGACCAAAACCGCAACGTCAGCGCGTTACTCACAACGCTCACACTGCTGAACGCCATCGCCGCGCCTGCCACAACTGGACTGAGCAAGCCCAGCGCCGCCAGCGGCACGCCCACCACGTTATAAACGAACGCCCAGAACAGGTTCTGCTGAATCTTCCGGTAGGTGCGGCGCGAAATGTCGATGGCGTCCGCGACAAGCGCCGGGTCACCTCGCATCAGCGTGATGCCGGCCGCGTGCATCGCCACATCAGTGCCCGTGGCCATGGCAACGCCGACGTCCGCCGCCGCAAGCGCAGGGGCGTCGTTGATGCCGTCGCCAACCATGCCCACCGTTCTCCCCGAAGCGCGCAGATCCGATACCACGCGCGCCTTCTCCTCGGGCAGTACCTCAGCGTTCACGGTCCCGATACCCAGCCTTTCAGCGACTGCCCGTGCCGCGCCCTTGTTGTCGCCGGTCAGCAGGACCGTTCGTATCTTCATGGCATGCATTTGCTCGATGGCGCTCACCGCCGTATCCTTGACGGTGTCGCCAAAGGCAAGCAACGCCAGGACCTTGGGGGCATTGCCCAATTCGATAAGCCACGAAACAGTCTGCCCATTCAGTTGTGCGGCGTTGCCCTTAAGAAGCATTTGCGCCGGTACGTTGATGCTTCCTTCGTGAAGGAAGCGAGCATTCGCAATAGCGTAGGGCCGACCATCAATGACCGCCTGCACGCCCCGCCCCGCTAGGGCACGCACATCAGTGGCCCTCGAAACGGCTATCCCGTCTGCCTGGGCCGCTTGCGTCACTGCATGCGCCAGCGGATGCTCACTGCCCTGCTGGATGGCCGCCGCAATAGTGAGCGCCTCATTGCGCCCAAGGCCAGAGGCATGAATTTCGACGAGGGTCGGCCTGCCAACCGTCAGCGTGCCGGTCTTGTCGAACGCGACAGTATCGATTCGATGGGCTATCTCCAGCGCTTCGGCATCCTTGATGAGAATGCCATGCCGCGCCGCTACCCCTGTGCCCGACATGATGGCCGTCGGAGTCGCGAGGCCCAGGGCGCACGGGCAGGCAATGACAAGCACGGCGACCGCATTGAGAATGGCCGTTTCCACGTGGCCCGAGTAAAGCATCCAGCCAGCAAAAGTCACGCACGCAATGATTAGAATCGCCGGCACAAATACGGCACTGACCTTGTCGACCAATCGCTGAATCGGCGCCTTCTCAGCCTGGGCGGATTCGACCAGCCGGATAATTCGGGAAAGCGTCGTCTCGGTGCCGACTGCCGTTGTTTCGATGACAAGCAGCCCGTCGACATTGATGGCCCCACCGGTGACCTTGTCGCCGGGTTGCTTGGCGACGGGCAAGCTCTCGCCCGTAATGAGCGATTCGTCCACGGAACTCGAGCCTTCCAGGATCTTGCCGTCTACCGGCACGCGCTCACCCGGGCGGACAACCACATGCGTTCCTATGCGTACGGCGGCAAGAGGCAGCTCTTGGTCAGTGCCGTTCATGCGCACACGCGCTTTGTCCGGGCGCAATGCATTCAACGCGCGAATCGCTTCCGTTGTCTGGCGCTTCGCCTTGGCCTCAAGCCATTTTCCGAACAGGACAAGCGTGATGACAACAGCCGATGCCTCGAAATACAGATGGCCCATATCGCCTGGATGGGCAATGACCTCATAGACGCTTAGCCCGTACGCCGCCGACGTGCCAAGCGCAACCAGCAAGTCCATGTTGCCCGCCTTCGCGAGCACCGCTTTGTACGCCGATTTGTAGAAGCGCAGGCCGAACGCGAATTGCACGACACTCGCGAGAGCCAATGAAAGCCAGACCGGCAGCATAACGTGGCCACCAAACCACTGCGTCACCATCGGGACGACGAGCGGCGCGCTGAATACAACTGCACCGGCAACCTTCAGCGCCGCGAGGTCTCGCTTGCGCGACGGTTCGACGTCGGTTGCCGGAATGCTCGCGTCATATCCAGCCTTCTGTACGACGCTCACTAGGACGTCCGGGGAGACAGTGGCGAGGGCTTTGATCGTGGCCTGTTCTGTCGCCAGATTCACGCTGGCCGATGACACGCCGACAACCTTGTTCAGTGACTTCTCGACGCGAGCGACACATGACGCACAGGTCATGCCGTTGATACTCAGCACAACCTCCCTTTCCGGCACCTCGTAGCCGGCTGTACGGACTGCTTCCGCGACAGCGGTCTGCACCCGCAGAGAATCGGCATCGATAGACGCTTTCTCGGTCGCAAGATTCACGGATGCACGCATCACGCCGGGCACGCGCGCAATGACTTTCTCCACCCGCGCGACGCATGATGCGCACGTCATGCCCTCAATGGGCAGTTCAAAGGTGGCGATGGCGGTAGCGCCAGGCGCCACGCGTTCGATATTCAGGAGTTCTTCGGTAGCCATGGTTTCTTTAGACGGCCGCATAGTGGGTGCGGCCGTCGAGGACTGCGGGGCCGGCACGATGCCGGCAAGCGGATCAAGCGCGAACAGCCGGGGTGTACCCCGCCTCCTGGATGGCCGACAAAAAGTCGGCCGTACCGTAAGCGGATTCGATACGCACCGTCTTGGCTGCGACGTCGATGTCCACTTTCGCTTGCGCGTCGACATCCTTTACCGCTTTCGTGATGGCGCTCGCGCAATGCCCGCAGGTCATGTCTTTGACTTCCAGCTCCATTTTGAAACTCCGTTTTGTGGTTGGCGATATGAGTATCGACATTCCCACCGCGGGAAGGTCAAGTGTCGCGCATCTTGGAACCAAGCGCCAGCGGGCAAGCTGACTCCGTAGGCGCCATAGCCTACCCTGAACCGTCCATGCGGTTATGACTCATCGGTGCGGCTTCGTGCTTCAGCGAAGCCGACTGCGCTCGCTTTCACTTTGATGGAGAAGTCGAGGGGTAACGATGCATCGCCAAGGCGGAAGGCGGCGAAAATTCAGCTCGTTAGGATTAGGAGAGGCGCAGGGCACCGGGTGCATTGAAACGTCTGGGGAACGCACTTGCGCACATTCCTACGCAGTGTTCAGTTTTCCTAAACTACCACGCGTTTTGGACACTTGTAACGGCGCCGTCGTAACCCTGATTTCCGGCAGCTTGGGATATCGGAACCAGCCGCCTATCGAGGACCACAGCGCTGTTGCACACGACGACGCACTCGACGCGTCAGCCGCGCGCGGCGCGCGATCTGCTCACTAACGAGTGATTAAAAAAGGATGAAAAGTCCGACACTACTGGGTTCAGGATGTTGGGTGGATGGGCGAGCGACCGCAAATTGCCGCGCGCCCTGGGAGCCACTTATACCGGATTCTGCGGCTTTGTTTGCTCTTGGTCGGTGCTCTGGCCTTCGACGGGTTCAACCTTGACTTCGGTGCCGCGAACTGTGTCTTTAATGGTCTCCGTGCGTTCTGTTGCTTCCTTGCCAACGACGACTTCTTCGACTACATGGGCGGTTTTTGCAATGACCGGTTGCTCTGCCGTTTCGCGGACTTCGACCGAAGCTTCCTTCAAGTCCGCCGGCGTAGCCGCTCGGTCGACGGGGCGACGTTCAATCGATGCATGCTCCTCGCGCAAACTTACAGGCGCGCTGACTGGTGTCTCTGTAGCACGGGAGTAGACCCGGACGCCGCCCGTTTCGACTTCCCGCTTGCCCACTACGAGGTCTTCGCGTACGACGGCGAAGGCCTTCCGTTCGGCCGCGACCTCGTCGGCAGTGTATTCCCTCGCCGAGGGGTCGTAGCCCTTGTAGCCAGCGCTTTGCCATTGCGCGACGCGCACGTCAATGTCTACCGCCCCGGCGTCCTTCAAGAGTGTCCGCACGGTCGCCGCCTGCGCCTCGTCCTGCAAGTCGACCGACAATAGCGCGCCACCGCGCCGCACCGCCTCGTGGTAGTGTCCGATTTCTTCTGGCCGGTCGTCGCTCCCGAACAGATTGGCGAAGAAGCGCTCAATCCGCGCCAAGGTCCCTTCTCCGCGCTCGGCGTGGCCAGTCGAGAGATCCGAGCCAGCTGCGCCCGTCAACGGTGCGTCTCGTGTCCCTTCCC
>JAXDQB010000326.1:0-4091 GCA_034668065.1 Paraburkholderia sp. | reverse complement strand
ACCGTGTTGCTCAACAGCAAGTCGCGGGTCCCTGTGGTCAGGATCGCCGGCGGGAAGCCATGCATGTCTCCATAGACAGGCGAGAGCAGCGGATCCTTCAGATCATTACCGTGCGCATAGACGACAGCCGCCGCATGGCAGAACCCGTCGGGCGACACGAGAACGTTGTCCACTTTCTCGTTCGTGCGAAACGAGTCGCCAACCTTCGTGAGATCCGCCATCGGCGTGCCGGGTGCGATCGCCCCAGGCATTTGCAGCCCTTCCTGTTTCGCGCGAAGCATCAATTCGAGCACCAGAGCGCCACCCGCCGAGGTTCCGAAAACGCCCACGTTCTTCGGGTCGTGCTTGCCTAGTACCGCTTTGTAGACCGTGTCCACGTCGTCGAGCGCTGCGGGGAAGTAACCCTCGGGCGGCATCCGATAATCGACCGAAATCACTTTGTAGTGTCCAAGGCCGGCCATCATCATGGCCTCGGTCGTACCGGCCTCCCCGGGGAACAACTCATAGCAGCCGCCGTGAATGTGAATGAGCACCTTGTCGCGGTGTTCGGGAGGGATGTCGTTGGGCGTCACGATGTACACCCGCACACCGTTGATCGTCGAGCGCTGCACCGTCACGCCCAGGCGGGCCTGCATGGCCGGGATATTTTTCATCACGCCGGCCGCTTGCGCGTTGGCAGCCTTTCTCCAGTCCGCGCCCGTTGTCCACAAATCATTCCAGGCGGGGTTGTAGGGCGCGGCGATAAGCTTTTGCAATTCAGGACTGACATCGCTTGGCACCGGTACGGTCTTCGCGGGTACCTGCCGTGGCGTCAGCGTGGCGTCGTCGGCCATCGCAACGCCGGAAACGCTGGCGAACGCGGCGCACGCGGCGCATGCCAGCAGAAGGAACTTGGTGAGCTTCATCTTTGATTTGTCTTGGGTGGAAACTTTGCCCGCTCCCCTAAATTTCGAAGGAGACTTCATTCGGGGCGGGGGACTTTTTTCGAAGCGGAGGACTGCCTTCGGGGGCCTAGGGAGGCGAGCCGAAACCTCGGCGTGAAGCCGGGGTTTCGGCGACTCTTCGGGAAGGATGCAAACCCCTTCCAAAAGTGTTGAGCCGAACCGGCCTGAAGGCCGGTTGTGGGCACGTTGCTGGTCTTGCTTGTGAAACGGACTTCCGACTTCCGTTTGACCGCTTACACCGCCAGCTGATACACCTTGCGGCTGACTTCAAGGGTCACGTCGCCGTGTTCGCCCAATGCAGTCATACCGTGCTCTTCCAGTTTCGCGATCAATGTGTCGATGCCGGCGTCAACAATTTTGTAGTCGCTCAGGCGGGTCGCGACGGTCATCCGCTCGAAGAAATCGCGCGTTGCCGTGATTGCCGCGGTGATGCGCTCATCCTCGCTGCCCTCGGTGATGTTCCACACGCGTTCGGCGTACTGCAGAAGCTTGCCGCGCTTTTGCTCCCGGCGCACGGTCAGCATTGCCGGCAGCACGATGGCGAGCGTTTGTGCGTGGTCGAGTCCGTGCAGCGCGGTAATCTCATGACCCAGCATGTGCGTCGCCCAGTCTTGCGGCACGCCTGCGCCGATCAAACCGTTTAGTGCCAAGGTTGCCGTCCACATCAGGTTTGCCCGCACCTCGTAGTTGTGCGGCTCGGCGAGCGCCTTCGGACCGACTTCAGTCAGCGTGATCAGAAGCCCCTCGGCAAAGCGGTCTTGCACGTTGGCATTGGCAGGGTAGGTCAGGTATTGCTCGACGACATGAACGAACGCGTCCACCACGCCGTTGGCGATCTGCTTGTGCGGCAGCGAATAAGTCGTGGTCGGGTCGAGCACCGAGAAAAGCGGATAGGTCGCGGCACTCGTGAAGAACAACTTGTCGCCCTTCGCACGGTAGCTGATCACGCTGCCGTTATTCATCTCCGAACCCGTTGCGGGCAGCGTCAGCACGCTGCCGAACGGCACCGCATCGTTCACGGGCGCCTGCTTAGCCAGGATGTCCCACGGCTCGCCCTCGAACTTCATTGCCGCTGCGATGAACTTCGTACCGTCGATTACCGAGCCGCCGCCTACCGCGAGCAGAAAGTCGATGTTGTTCTCGCGCGCCATTGCAACGGCTTGCATCAACGTCTCATAAGTCGGGTTCGGTTCGATGCCGCTAAAGAGGAACGATGCACGCTCGCCAAGCGCCGCCTGAACCTGCGCGAGTACGCCGTTGCTTTTGATGCTGCCTCCGCCGGACGTGATCAGCACGCGCGCATTGCGAGGCACTTCCGCGTCGAGCGCGGCGATCTGGCCTTCGCCGAAAATGATTTTGGTCGGGTTACGGAAGCTGAAGTTTTGCATGGAATTCCTTTTCTTACAGTAATATGACCGGTCGTCTTAAGCAGGGGAAAAAACGAGACGATCTTGACACACATGGCGTTCCGCGGACTGCGACGTCAGCGCACGGTTTTAAAGAACAGATCGAACATCAAGCGCACGCAGGCTGTCAGCGGCTCCACCGAATTTTCCAGCTTCATACGCAACAGGCTGCCTTCCCATGCGTTCCAGAAGAACTCTGCCATTGCGTCCGCCGAGAGATCGGTCCGCACTGAGCCGTAGTCCTGCCCGCGCCGCAGGAAGTCGGCAAACCCGACACGCCATTCGTCGACCGTTTGGCGCGCCGTATCCCGACACAGCTCGCTCGACTGGGCGATTTCGCCGGCAAAGTTGCCGAGCAGGCAACCGCAACGGTCTTCGCAAGCCTCGTAGTCCGCGACGATGCGCTCGTAGATGGAGCGAAGCGACAGCAACGGGTCCGGCGAATCGGCCTCGCGTGCATGCTGCTTCCACTCGGCTGCTTGTTCGTCCGCATAGTGCCGGAGGATCGCCGCGCCGAATGCTTCTTTGCTCTCGAAGTAGTTGTAGAAGGAACCTTTGGGGACGCCCGCGCGCTCGACGATATCCTTCACGCCGGTGCCGTGATAACCCTTCTCGGCAAACAGCGGGACACCTGCCTCAAGCAGTTTCTCGTGGAAGTCTTCCGTGCGGCGCGCGTTCATGCTGCGCATTATATGACCGGTCGTCTCAAATTCGCAAGACGGGTTGCAGTTGCGTCTCGGCGTTCCTCGGGTTTTGGGTTAAGGCGAAGGGAAAACGTAATGTTGGCGTTGTTTGACGGCAGGAGGCCGCTATTACTACAAGAATTTTCCCGGGACCTCTCTGGTGATAGTAGTGGCTGAGTCGGAGTCCGAAATCTATGCGCCATGGCGCCACGGGCGCTGACGATTAGGCTTGCTGATGGCAGTGCTCGGTGTAGGGTTCGTTGCGATATCGTTCTTGCTGTCGGCGCAGTTGCGACGCCGGATGCGTGCTGAATCCGAGCTGATACTGCTTGCCAGAACGGACGGATTGACGGGATTGAACAACCGCCGCACGCTCGGCGAAATCCTCGAGCGCGAGTGGCGGCGGGCAAGGCGCACGCGCAGCGTGTTTTCGCTTCTTTTCGTCGACATCGACAGGTTCAAGGCCTACAACGACACCTATGGGCATCAAGCCGGCGACGATGCCCTGACCGCCGTGGCAAAGTGCATCGGCGAAAATATTCGCCGTCCAATGGACAGTGCCGCGCGCTATGGCGGCGAGGAATTCGTTGTTGTGCTGCCAGACACCGCCGCCGAAGGTGCTGTGCAAATTGCCGAGAAAATTCGCCAGGCAATGAGCGAACTCAGCATCGAGCATGCCTGCAGCGAGTTTGGGCGCGTTACCGCCAGCATTGCCGCAGCGAGTTGGACGCCCGAATATGACGACGTGACGTTGCTGGTCAAGGCGGCTGACCAAGCGTTGTACGACGCCAAGGCTCATGGTCGTAACAGAGTGTCGCCGCTGCAGCCGGCGTGACGGTATTGAGTTGAAGGTACGTCGCGATGGAAGCCGCCCAGAATATGAGAAATCTAAACGCGCAATTTTAGAAGGCTCTTTTCCCCCAATATTTTTTTCGAGTTTCATAGTATTTCGCTAAATGCGAGATTTTTTCGCGATATCTCTCTGGTATTTCATTCGGTGCGGATCTAATGCCCATGCAAAAGTCCCGGCGACACGGGGCATTTTTTGAGCGCTGCCT
>JAXDQB010000325.1:0-3490 GCA_034668065.1 Paraburkholderia sp. | reverse complement strand
TCGGCATCGAGCACGCCTTTTTGCGCGTGGCCCGCCGTGTCGATCGCTTCGAAGCGAAATGCCGGCATGCTTCCTAAGCTCCTCCGGTCACCCGGATTAACTCCTCGAGCGAGGTCACGCCTGCCCCGATCCAGCGCTCGCCGTCCTCGCGCAGCGAGCGCATGCCTTGCGCCCGGCCGGTGGCGAGAATCTCGGCGTCGGCCGCGCTGTGATGGATCATCGTGCGGATGGCATCGTCGATGAGGAGCAGCTCATAGATACCGCGCCGGCCCGCGTAGCCCGAGCGCGCACACTTATCGCAGCCCACCGGGTGCCAATGCGTGCGGCCTTCCTCGACGCGCTCCTCTTTGCAGATGGGGCACAGCCGCCGCACGAGCCGCTGCGCGAGCACACCCAGCAGCGACGAGGCGAGCAGGTACGGCTCGACGCCCATGTCGGTCAAGCGCGTAACGGCTGATGCCGCATCGTTCGTGTGCAGCGTCGCGAGCACGAGGTGGCCCGTCAGCGAAGCCTGCACGGCGATTTGTGCCGTCTCCAGATCGCGGATCTCGCCGATCATGATGATGTCGGGGTCCTGGCGCAGAATCGAGCGCAGCGCCCTTGCGAAGGTCATGCCGATGCGCTCGTTGACCTGCGTCTGGCCGATACCCGACAAGTCATACTCGATCGGATCCTCGACGGTCATGATGTTGGACGTTGCCGTCTCGATCCGCAACAGTGAAGCATAGAGCGTCGTCGTTTTGCCGGAGCCGGTGGGCCCTGTCACGAGCACGATGCCGTGCGGTCGCGAAATCAGCTTGTCGAACAGAGCCAATGTATCCGGCGCCATGCCGAGGGCCTCGAGGTTCAAATGCTGCGCGTCTTTTTCCAAGAGGCGCAGCACGGCGCGCTCGCCGTGCCCCGTCGGCAGCGTCGAGACGCGCACGTCTACCGCGCGGCCCGCCACGCGAAGCGTGATGCGGCCATCCTGCGGTAAGCGTTTTTCGGCAATATCGAGCTGCGCCATGATCTTGATGCGCGAAATAAGCGCACCGTGCAGCGCTTTTTTCGGGCGTACGACGTCGCGCAGCGTGCCGTCGACGCGAAAGCGCACAACCGACGCATTCTCGAACGGCTCGATGTGGATGTCCGATGCGTGCTCGCGCGCGGCCTGCGTGAGCAGCGCATTGATCATGCGGATGATCGGCGCGTCGTCTTCGGATTCGAGCAGGTCCTCGACTTCAGGGATGTCCTGCATGAGGCGCGACAGATCGACCTCTCCCTCGACTTCGCCCACCACCTGCGCGGCACTGCCGTCATTGCGCGAATAGGCCTGGTTGATGGCCTGCGCGAGCTCGTCGGCCGGCAGCCGTACTGCAGTCAGAACGCCAAAATTGCGCGCAACCTCGGCCAGCGCCGCATCGCTCGTGCGTTCGCTGATCCATACTTCCACGCCCTCGGCTCGCTGATGCGCTACGAGAATTTGGCCATTGCGCGCGAAACCGTACGGCACGAGGCGAGCGGTAAGCGGCGAGGGCGCTTCACGCTCCGCGCTCGGCTGCGACGCAAGGATAGTGTTCATCGTCGTTCTCCCGAAACTCCGGTTGGCGGCGCGGCAGACTGGCCGTTATCGGGCGTGCCGGACGCTGGAGGCACTACGGGCGCGGGCGCGGCAGGCGGCGCGACGGGTTCACCGGGCACAGGCGTGCCGGGAGCCGGAGCCACTACGGGCGCGGGCGGTGGGACAGGCTGACGGGTACGGTCCCCCATGTCGAACAGATTATCGGCTGGGTTCCCCCCTTGACGCGGAGTCGGCGGCACCTCAGGCATCAAAGGCACGTCATTGTCTTTGATGATTCTGTTGTCGGTCTGGTAGCCCTGCTGCTGCGAGCGCATGAACTCATAGCGGCTCGCGGCGATCGACGCGCTATCAACTTCATCGCGCACGACGACAGGCCGCAGGAACACCATAAGGTTATCCTTCGACCGGGTCTTGTTTTCGCTACGGAAGAGCTGGCCAATCCATGGAATATCGCCGAGCAGCGGCACCTTCGAGGTACCGCCCGTATAAGTGTCGCCCATCAATCCACCCAAAACGATGATCTCGCCGTTATCGGCGAGTACGGTGGACTGCAGGGTGCGCTTGGTGATCGTAATTCCAGCTGGGTTATTGAGCGTGGTTGGATCGACGGACGAAACCTCGGCATACAGCTGCAGCTTGAGCAAACCGCCATCGGTAATCTGGGGCTTGAGATGAAGCACTGTGCCAACGTCTTGCCGCTGGTATGTGTTGTACGTGCTGATCCCTGTTGTGGCGCCGCTCGGCGCCGTGTATCCGCCGCTTAGAATCGGCACGTTCGAACCGACGACAATCCTTGCCTCTTCGTTATCGAGCGTAATCAAGTTCGGCGAGGAAAGGACATTCGAATCTGACGATGTCGACAGCGCCTGCAGCAGGCCACCCAACCCAAGAATGTTGCCGAAGCGGTGTATCAAGCCGATATTCAGCCCGTTCGGCAGCACAGGGGCGCCCGACGCCGTGAGCGTCGATAAACCGGTCGAAAGATTGCCGGTCGCCAATCCGGCGGCCGTCGCCGTCAAGTCCACGATGTTGCCCGTCGAGGCGCCGAAATTCGATCCCGCATAGACGCCGTTGTTGCCGCTGTTTGAAAGCAAGGCGCCTTGCCACTGAATGCCGAGGTTCGCGCCAGTTGTCGCCGTAAGTTCGACGATCAATGCCTCAATATAGACCTGGGCACGCCGTTGATCGAGTTGATCGATGACGGCACGCAAATTTCGATAGACGGGCTCGGATGCTGTGACGACCAGCGAATTGGTTGCCGCGTCGGCTTGGATCATCCCGCCGGGCGGATTGTCATCGCCGCCGCCGCCGCCGCCCCCGCCCCCGCCGCCGCCCGCCGCCCCCTGTTGACCCAAAAAGCCCGTGTTGCTCCCGCCCCCACCGCCCGCGCCCGACATTGCACCGCCGCCGCTCGACAGCCCCCCCGACGACAATCCACCGCCGTATGACGACGGCAGCGGAGGCGTACCCGCTGTGCCGGTAGAGTTCGAACCGGCGCCGGACATGCCCTGGTTGAACGAACTCGTGGAAGTGGATTCGGCGCTCGATCCCGACGTCCCGGATTCGCCGCCTTTACCCATCATTCCGCGCAGCGTCTTTGCCAACTGCACCGCGTTGGCGTTGCGCAAGTGCACAACGTGCATGTTGCCGGGTTCGGCGCTCGGCGCATCGAGCTGCTGAGCGAGCTTCTTCGCCATTGCGAGACGCGATCTGTTCGATGCCCTGATCATCAACGAGTTCGTGCGCGGATCGGCTGTCACCGCAACCTTTAGCGTCGCATCGGTGCTGCCTATCGTGCCGGGGTCGAGCATCTTTGCGAGCTGCTGTGCGGCGTCGAGCGCATTCGCGTTCTTCAGCGCCACGACTTCCACCTGCTGGCCGGCCGCGCTATCGACACCGGCAATGATTGCCGCGAGGCGCCGCACGTTG
>JAXDQB010000324.1:0-3671 GCA_034668065.1 Paraburkholderia sp. | reverse complement strand
CACGCGGGTCGAGATTCCCGTGACTGGTGCCTTTATCGAAATGGCCGACGGCGAGCATATTCTGTTCGACACCGGTCTGCTGCCGCATGATTGCGAGCAGGAGGGCACCGATCCGTGCCTGTCGATGAAGCGCTTTTCCGAAATGATCGCGCGCTACGATCGGCAGGACGATATTCGTGCACGGCTGGCCGATCTCGGTCATACGCCGGAAGACGTCAAGATGGTCATCAACAGTCACTTCCATTGGGATCACTCGGGCGGCAACATGCTGTTTCCGCATGCGCGTTTTATCGTGCAACGCACTGAATATCGTTTCGCGTATCAGCCCGACACCTTTGTCGCGCGACCGTACGAGCGTGCGTACTTCGATTGTGGCATTCACTATGAACTGCTGCGCGGCGATCAGATGATCAAGCCCGGCGTCGCGGTGCTGACCACGCCGGGGCATACGCCGGGGCATCAATCGCTGATGCTGAATCTGCCGTCGGGCGCGATCATGATCATGACCGGCGACGCAGTGTTCTGCCCAGCGAACCTCGATCCCGATATGCCGCCGGGCAATGCGCACACGACCGAGCAGGCCATCGCGTCGATCGCCCGGCTGCGCCTGCTGACTGAGTTTTTCGGCGGCGATCTGGTGATCTGCCACGACCCCGATTTCTGGAAGAAATGGCAGCCGGCACCGCATCGATATACGTGAGCTTCGCGAACCCGCGTCGACGTGTGCGTCTGCCGCGGGTATCTGTTGTTACAACGCTGCCGCGATCCGGCTGGCAATGCGCGCGATTCCGGTGACGATCTGCTTTTCCCGTCTCCCATCGAGGCGGCCAAGCGGCACGCTGGTGCTGACGGCGACGCGCTTGCCGAGCGGCGTCAGCCCGACGTATGCCGCGAAGCACGCAAGACCGACACTGACCTCTTCGCGCTCGGTTGCAAGGCCGCACGCGCGGATGCCTGCGAGTTCGCGCAGCAACGCGCTGCGCCGGGTGATCGTGTACGAAGTCATGGCGGCGAGGCGCTCTGGCAATACCGCTGTCACTTCCTCGTCGGAGAGGCTCGCCAGCAGCGCCTTACCGAGCGCGCTGCAGTGCGCCGGCAGTCGCGAACCGAGATCCGAGACGAGCCGCACGGGACGTTGTGCGTCTTCGCGCGCGATATAGACCACCTCCGCCGCGTCGAGCACCGCGAGTTGCACGACCTCGTTATGCGCCGCAACAAATGCGCTGGCCTCATTCCTGAACGCGACCTGCAAACCGTCGTGCCGAACGTAGGCGCTTCCCAGTTCGAACAGCTTCAGGCCGATGATGTAGCCGTCGCTTCGCTTCGCGATCCAGTGACGGTGTTCCAGCGAATCGAGCAGCAGATAGAGCGTGCTGCGCGACAGACCCGTCCCCTCGACGAGCGCGGACGCCCGCACGGGCGCGGTTGCTTGCGCGAGGATCTCGAGAACATCGTGGGCGCGCTTGAGCGCCGGAACTTCGTAGAGGGTCTTCATGACCGCAATCCAGATGAATTTTCAGTCGCCGATTGTCCAACACATTGGATACAAGATCAAGAAGATGGACGCCCTGCCATTGTGTGGCTACGATCACGGCTCACTTAACGCCTGCTCCATCCGACCCAAATGCGACCACTTGCTGCCTTCTGCCTTCCCGACGACCTCGATAACGCACTGCTGATCGGACGCGTCTGGCGGCCGGCGCCCGTTAATGGTCCGTCGGTCGTCGTGGTTCGCCATGGCGAAGTCTTCGACATCACTGCGACAGTTCCCACCACCGCTGACCTTTTTGATCGGGCCGATGCTGTCGCCATTGCACGTGACGCGCGCGGCGAGTCGCTCGGGCCGGTTGGCGCCCTGGTCGACGCGAGCTTCGCATCGAGCGATGAAGCGGGCCTGCGCCTGTTGGCGCCCTGCGACGTGCAGGCCATCAAGGCGTGCGGCGTGACGTTTGCAGTGAGCCTGCTTGAACGCGTGATCGAAGAGCAAGCCGGTGGCGATGCCGCGAAAGCAGTCGAAGTTCGCAGCATGATCACGGAACTGATCGGCACGGACCTCGCGAAAATCAAGCCAGGTTCGGACGCCGCCATGAAACTCAAGGCCGAACTCGAACGCCGCAACGCGTGGTCGCAATACATGGAAGTGGGGATCGGCCCGGACGCCGAGGTGTTCACGAAATCGCAACCGATGTCGTCGGTGGGACTGGGCGCGGCTGTGGGCCTGTATCCGACTTCGGCCTGGAACAATCCGGAACCCGAAATCGTGCTGGCGGTGAACGGCGCGGGCCAGATCGTGGGCGCGACGTTGGGCAACGACGTGAATTTGCGCGATATCGAAGGCCGTTCGGCGTTGTTGCTTGGCAAGGCGAAGGACAACAACGGTTCGTGCGCGATTGGACCGTTTGTGCGTCTGTTCGACGAATCTTTCACCCTGGATACGGTACGCGGGGCCAGCCTGTCATTGCGGATCGAGGGCGAGGATGATTTCGTCCTCGAAGGGGTGAGCCATATGACCGAGATCAGCCGCGACCCGGCCGACCTCGTCAACCAGACCTACGGTGCGCATCATCAGTACCCGGATGGCTTCATGCTGTTCCTCGGCACGATGTTCTCGCCGATCAAGGATCGCGATGCGCCTGGCGCCGGGTTTACGCACCATCTGGGCGACGTCGTGACGATTGCCACGCCTTCCCTGGGTGCATTGGTGAACACCGTGCAACTTTCTACCGGCATTCCTGCGTGGACCTTCGGCGTGCGAGCCTTGTATGCAAGTCTCGCGAAGCGCGGCCTGCTTTGAGCTGGTTCTTCCGACCCCGGCGACGCCAATAGAATCGACAGACATGGAGCATAAATAGAATGACCCGCTACGCAAATTACATCGATGGTGAATGGCTGGACGGCCCGACCTTTTCGCGCAACGTAAACCCCTCCGACGTCGACGACGTGGTCGGTGAGTATTCCCAGGCGGACGTGCAGCAGACAGCACGTGCTATCCAGGCCGCGCGCAAGGCATTCGCGAGCTGGTCGCTGTCGACACCGCAGCAGCGTTTCGATGTCCTCGACCGCGCGGGCACGGCGATTCTCGCCCGCAAGGAAGAGCTTGGCCGCCTGCTTGCCCGCGAGGAAGGCAAAACGCTGCCTGAGGCGATCGGCGAAGCAGGCCGTGCCGGCCAGATTTTCAAGTTCTTTGCTGGCGAAGCGTTGCGGTTAGGCGGCGAGATCGTGCAGTCCGTGCGTCCCGGCATGACAGTTGAGGTGACGCGCGAACCGCTTGGTGTGATCGGCATGATCACGCCGTGGAATTTTCCGATTGCGATTCCGGCCTGGAAGATTGCGCCTGCGCTTGCCTATGGCAACTGCGTCGTCATCAAGCCGGCCGATCTGGTTCCGGGCAGCGCGTGGGAACTCGTGAAAATTATTGCGGAGGCGGGCGCGCCCGCTGGCGTCATCAATCTGGTTATGGGCCGTGGCTCGGTGATCGGTGAGGCGCTGGTCAATTCGCCGGACGTCGACGCCATCAGCTTCACCGGTTCCGTATCGACCGGGCGCAGCATCGCTGCCAAATGCGTCGCGAGCGGCAAGAAGGTGCAGCTGGAAATGGGCGGTAAGAATCCGATGGTGGTCCTCGATGATGCGGATCTCAACGTCGCAGTCGAGGCGTGCGTGAACGGTGC
>JAXDQB010000323.1:0-8353 GCA_034668065.1 Paraburkholderia sp. | reverse complement strand
GTAGGCCAATGCGGCGAGGCGCCGGCCAACGGTGGGCGGGGAACCTGCGACGCTGGGTGGGCTTCGCGCATCCGTTGCCTCGGGCACGTCTGTCGTCTCCTTCGTCGTTTGCGCCGCGCAGCGCTGTTGCGTGGCGGGCTTCGTCGTCTTCGCTCTCGGGCTCATGGGGCACGCCGGCGAGGGGCGCACAGGGGCGGCGAGGGCGGCCCTTGCCTTGGCGGTACGGGCGGCGCCTTCACGCGCCCTTGAACAAGTCGGGCGCTTCGGAAGGCAAACGAGGCATTGGCGCGGCGGGCACAGCACTCGCGGCGGCCCCCGGCTGCGCCGGCGCGGCGCCGGAATCGTGCCCCGTCGCGCTGGCCGCACTCACGCCGCTTGTCCCCGCCGATGGAGTGTCAACGAGGCGGTTAATGCCGCGAATCGAATTTTTCGCGCCTGATGGCGGCGCGCTGACGATTGTCGGCCGGCGCTTGCGCTCGAGCGCGGCAAGGTGCGCCTTCTGCTCTGGCGAGAGCTCCTGATACGCTTTCCAGGCCTTCTGTCGCGCCTGCGGCGGCAGGGACTTCGAAATCTGATAGTTCTCGCGCGCCAATCGATGCTGCTCAGGCGTCATCCTGACCCACTCCGCCATGCGTTCGTGCAGTCTTTTTTGTGCTTCTGGCGATATTTTCGCGAAACGTGATGCGATCTTTATCCATTTTCGTTTTCGCTCGTCGCTGAACCTGTCCCATTCCGCTGCGAAGGGGGCGAGCGCTGCATGCTGTTGTGGTGTCAGGTTGGCCCACGACAGCGGGTTGCGGTCCACGACGAGCGGCGCAAACTCGATCGCAAGCGGAGCGGGGGGCGCCGAAGCCGGCGCGGGCGCCGGCGCGCCGCCGGCGCGCACTGGCGGCGACGACGCGAAGAATCGAGGATACGTGGCGGCGAACGCCACTGCGCAAGCGATCGCACACGCAAACACGAGGGCGAGGCCGCGCTTATGGTTCACGCAAGGCTCCTGCGCATGCTTCAGTGCGCACGCGTGAGGTACGCGTTGAACCCGTGATCGAGATACGCGTTGAGCGGGAGCTCGTCATTGAGCATCGCCGCGTCGATTTCGGCGAGTTCGGCGGCGCGCTGCTGGTTTTCCCAGTAGGCAATGGCGGCGACGCCCACCACAAGGGCCACGATCGGCCACGTGCGAAGCATGCGGCGAAGCGGCGAGACTCGCCGTTCGCGCGAGGTCTGGCCCGAGGCGTCGAACGCGGCGCCGGCGGGCGCCAGCACCGGCACGAAAGCCGGCGCGGCGACCATTTCCGGCTTCTTGCGCGCGAGCGCGCCGCGCCGAGCGGCGGCCAGTTTGCCGACCGTCGAGGCGGGCAAGTTTGCCGCCTGCTCGTCGAGCGCGCGGCAAACGTTAAGGGCGAACTCGAGTTCTCTGGTTTCGGGAGCGGAGCTCATAGCGTAATTCCTTTGGCCTTGAGCGCCGCAGCCAATGTGTGCGTGGCCCGCGAACAGTGCGTCTTGACACTGCCCTCGGAGCAGCCCATTGCGGCGGCGGTCTCGGCGACATCCATATCTTCCCAGTAACGCATGAGAAACGCCTCCCGTTGACGCGCCGGTAACTTTTGCACCTCCTCGTCGATGAGTGCAAGCATTTGACGGCGCTCAAGCATTTGCTCGCTGCTTTCCGATCCGCCCGAGCCCTCCTGCGCCTCGATCGTCTCAAGGGGGTCAAATTCCTCGTCATCGCCGCTGCCGAACGACGAAAAAAGGCTCACCCAGGTGTTGCGCACTTTCTGGCGACGGAAGAAGTCGTGCGTCACATTTTGGAGAATACGCTGAAACAAAAGCGGAAGCTCGGCGAGGGGGCGATCGCCGTACTTTTCGGCAAGCCTGATCATCGCGTCCTGCACGATATCGAGGGCGGCATCGTCGTCGCGCACGGCGTAGACGGCCTGCTTGAACGCACGTCTCTCCACGTTCGTCAGGAAGTCGGCGAGTTCCTTGTCTGATGCCATCCGAGGGAGGCGGCTCGCTCCTGCGCGCACGCCGTTGTAATCGATTGAAAAAAATTCGTAAAACCCGCGGATGCTAGCAAACTTTTGAGACAAAGGGGCGCAAAAGGCGGCCGATCGCGCTTAGGCGCGGCGCTTTCTCGAATAGTCGAGCGGTAGGTGCTGACGGGAATTTCGTATGATCGCCGGCGACAGTGATGTAATTTTTTCTTGACCGTCATGGCGGTTGCGGCTAAGGTTTCCGGTTCGCAACATAAGTGACTGTCTTTTTGAGGTGGGCCCATGAAGCCTGCCTGTCAAACTGGACGCGCCGCTTGAACCCGAGCCATAAGCCCGGCAGAGAGCACCCGATCAATTTTTTGCCGAAAATTCGAAAGGTGAACGATGAATATGCCCAGCGCGGAATTCTCCACGTCGGATACCCCTCCTCATGAAAGCGCTTCGATCGGTGCGACCGTGCTCATGCACGCGCTGGCCGACGAAGGCGTCGAGGTGCTCTGGGGCTATCCTGGCGGCGCAGTGCTCTACATCTACGACGAACTCTACAAGCAGGACAAGGTTCAGCACGTGCTCGTGCGCCATGAGCAGGCAGCAGTGCACGCGGCAGACGGCTATGCGCGCTCGACCGGCAAGGTCGGCGTGTGCCTCGTCACATCGGGGCCCGGCGTGACGAACGCGGTGACGGGCATCGCCACCGCCTACATGGATTCGATCCCGCTTGTCATTATCAGCGGCCAGGTGCCGACAGCCGCGATCGGGCAGGATGCGTTCCAGGAGTGCGACACCGTCGGCATCACGCGTCCGTGCGTCAAGCACAACTTCCTCGTGAAGGACGTGCGCGATCTCGCCGCCACTGTCAAGAAGGCCTTTTATATTGCCCGCACGGGCCGCCCGGGGCCGGTGCTCATCGATATTCCGAAGGACATATCGAAGACGCCGTGCGAGTACGAACCCGTGAAGAGCGTCGCGCTACGCTCGTACAACCCGGTGACGAAGGGCCATTCGGGGCAGATCCGCAAGGCTGTCTCGCTTCTGCTTACGGCCAAGCGCCCCTACATCTACACCGGCGGCGGCATTGTGCTTGCCGAGGCTGCGCGTGAACTCAATCAGTTCGTCGACCTGCTCGGCTATCCCGTCACGAACACGCTGATGGGCTTGGGTGGCTACCGCGCGAGCGACAAGAAGTTTCTCGGCATGCTCGGCATGCACGGCACCTACGAAGCCAACATGGCGATGCAGCACTGCGACGTGCTGATCGCGATCGGTGCCCGCTTTGACGATCGCGTGATCGGTGCTCCGGAGCACTTTTCGTCGCGCCCGCGCAAGATCATCCATGTCGACATCGATCCCTCGTCGATCAGCAAACGCGTGAAGGTCGACATTCCGATCGTCGGCGACGTAAAAGAGGTGCTGAAAGAGCTCATCGAGCAGTTGCAGCACGCCGAGCATGGGCCGGACGCGGAAGCGCTCGCCCAATGGTGGAAGGAGATCGAAGGCTGGCGCGCGAAAGATTGCCTCAAGTATGACCGCGACAGCGCCATCATCAAGCCGCAGTACGTCGTTCAGAAGTATTGGGAGCTGACCGACGGCAACGCCTTCGTCTGCTCCGACGTCGGCCAGCATCAGATGTGGGCCGCACAGTTCTACCGCTTCGATAAGCCGCGCCGCTGGATTAATTCGGGCGGTCTCGGCACGATGGGCTTCGGCCTGCCGGCCGCCATGGGCGTGAAGATGGCGCATCCCGAGTCCGAAGTCGCCTGCATTACGGGTGAAGGGTCGATCCAGATGTGCATCCAGGAGCTCTCGACCTGCAAGCAGTACGACACGCCCATCAAGATCCTTTCGCTCAACAACCGCTATCTCGGCATGGTTCGCCAGTGGCAGCAGATCGAATACAGCAAGCGCTATTCGCATTCGTATATGGACGCGCTGCCCGATTTTGTGAAGCTCGCCGAGGCGTACGGCCATGTTGGCATTCGCGTCGAAAAGACTGCGGATGTCGAGCCCGCACTGAAGGAGGCGCTGCGTCTCAAGGATCGCACCGTATTTCTCGATTTCCAGACCGATCCGACCGAAAACGTCTGGCCGATGGTTCAAGCCGGCAAGGGCATCTCCGAGATGCTGCTTGGCGCGGAAGACCTTTGACGACGACGGGCGCGTCAGGCGCGGCCAGCACATCCCGCCGCGGCGGGGCAGGCCGGCCGGCGCCGCATGCATCGACATCTGGATAAACGGGAAAAACGCAACATGAGACACATCATCTCCGTCCTGCTGGAAAACGAACCCGGCGCGTTGTCGCGCGTCGTCGGTCTTTTTTCGGCGCGCGGCTATAACATCGAAACCTTGACGGTGGCGCCGACCGAGGACCAATCGCTCTCGCGCCTGACCATCGTCTCCATTGGCTCGGACGACGTGATCGAACAGATCACGAAGCACTTGAACCGCCTGATCGAGGTGGTGAAGGTGGTCGACTTGACCGAAGGCGCCCACATTGAGCGCGAGCTAATGCTGATCAAGGTAAGGGCGGTCGGCAAGGAACGCGAAGAAATGAAGCGGATGGCGGATATCTTCCGCGGCCGCATCATCGACGTGACCGAGAAGACCTATACGATCGAGCTGACGGGGGCGAGCGACAAGCTCGACGCCTTCATCGAAGCGATCGATACGACGGTGATCCTCGAGACGGTCCGCACGGGCTGCTCGGGCATTGGCCGCGGCGAGCGCATCCTGAAGGTCTGACGCCGCTTTGGCGGGTGCCTCGCCAGCGGCGGGCGCCTCCGGGAATTTCACTGAAACGATTAAGCGAAGGAACGAACATGAAAGTTTTCTACGATAAAGACGCCGACCTCTCCCTCATCAAAGGCAAGGACGTCACGATCATCGGCTACGGCTCCCAGGGCCATGCCCACGCGCTGAACCTGAAGGAAAGCGGCGTGCGTGTGACGGTCGGTCTGCGCCGCGGCGGAGCATCGTGGAAGAAGGCCGAGCAGGCGGGTCTGACGGTCAAGGAAGTCGCCGAGGCAGTCAAGGGCGCCGACGTCGTCATGATGCTTCTGCCCGACGAGCAGATCGCCGAGGTCTACAAGACCGAAGTTCACGCGAACATCAAGGACGGTGCGGCGCTCGCGTTCGCGCACGGCTTTAACGTTCACTACGGCCAGGTGGTTCCGCGCGCGGACCTCGACGTGATCATGATTGCGCCGAAGGCGCCGGGCCACACGGTGCGCGGCACCTATACGCAAGGTGGCGGCGTGCCGCACCTCATCGCCGTGGCGCAGAACCAGTCGGGCGCGGCGCGCGATATCGCGCTCTCGTACGCTGCGGCCAACGGCGGCGGCCGTGCCGGCATCATCGAGACGAACTTCCGTGAAGAAACCGAAACGGACCTGTTCGGCGAGCAGGCAGTGCTCTGCGGCGGCACCGTCGATCTCATCAAGGCTGGCTTCGAAACACTCGTCGAAGCGGGCTACGCGCCTGAGATGGCGTACTTCGAATGCCTGCACGAGCTCAAGCTCATCGTCGATCTGATCTACGAAGGCGGCATCGCGAACATGAACTACTCGATCTCGAACAACGCCGAATATGGCGAGTACGTGACCGGGCCGCGCATCGTCACCGAGGAGACGAAGAAAGCGATGAAGGCGGTCTTGACGGACATCCAGACCGGCGAGTACGCAAAGAGCTTCATTCTCGAGAACCGCGCAGGCGCACCGACGCTGCAGTCGCGCCGCCGCCTCACGGCCGAGCATCAGATCGAAACGGTCGGGGCGAAACTGCGCGCGATGATGCCCTGGATTGCAAAGAACAAGCTCGTCGACCAGTCGAAGAACTGAGCGGCCGTTTCGTTCATTGAAGAGCCGTCCCGCGCGTCGCGCCGGACGGCTTTTGCTATCCTACGGTTTTACAAAAAACTGATACGTTTTATGAATTACCCACATCCGATCATCGCGCGTGAAGGCTGGCCGTTCATCGCAATCGCCGCTGTCGTCGCGCTGTTGATCCATGCGGTCGCGGGGTTAGGCGTTGCCTGGATTTTCTGGCTGCTGCTCATCTTCGTCGTGCAGTTTTTCCGCGATCCGCCGCGTCCGATTCCAACCGCCTCCAATGCCGTGCTTTGTCCGGCCGACGGGCGCATCGTCGCCGTCGAGACGACACATGACCCCTATGTTGGCCGCGAGGCGCTCAAGATCAGCGTGTTCATGAACGTCTTCAACGTCCACTCGCAGCGTTCGCCAGTGGACGGCGCGGTGTCGAAGGTCGAATACTTTCCGGGCGCATACTTTAATGCGGCCATCGATAAAGCTTCGCTCGAGAATGAGCGCAACGCGCTCGTCATCGAAACCGCAAGCGGGCAAACGGTAACGTCCGTGCAGATCGCGGGGCTCATCGCGCGCCGCATTCTCTGCTATGTGAAGGTCGGGGAGCCGCTTACGCGCGGCCAGCGCTACGGATTTATCCGTTTCGGCTCGCGCGTCGATGTCTATCTGCCGCTCGGCAGCCGGGCCAAGGTGTCGATCGGCGAGAAGGTGCACGCCTCGTCCACGATTCTTGCCGAGCTCTGACGCGCCGCGAGGGGAAATTTAATGGCCGCATTGAAACCGCGCCGCGCGCGCGCCGGCAAGTCGCCGCTGCCGCGCCCATTCAGGCGCAACAAGATGCTGGCGGATGCCGTTGCGGCAACGCAGGGGAGCGCGCCGGCCGAAAACCGGCGCGCCGCGCGCCAGCAGTTCCTGCGCAAGCGCGGCATTTATTTGCTGCCCAACGCGTTCACCACGGCGGCGCTCTTTTGCGGTTTTTTCGCCGTCGTGCAGGCGATGAACGTACGCTTCGAGATCGCCGCTATAGCGATCTTCGTCGCAATGGTTCTTGACGGCATGGACGGCCGCGTTGCCCGCATGACGCATACGCAAAGCGCATTCGGCGAGCAGTTCGACAGCCTCTCGGATATGGTTTCGTTTGGCGTCGCGCCTGCGCTCGTCATGTACGAGTGGGTGCTGAAGGATCTCGGCCGCTGGGGCTGGCTTGCGGCGTTCGTGTATTGCTCGGGCGCGGCCCTGCGGCTTGCCCGTTTCAATACGAACATCGGCGTTGTCGACAAACGCTTTTTTCAGGGCCTTCCAAGCCCGGCCGCGGCGGCGCTGATCGCGGGCTTCGTCTGGCTTGCCACCGACAACCGTGTCCCGGTAAAACTCATCTGGCTGCCGTGGGTGGCGTTCGCGCTGACAGTCTACGCGGGCGTCACGATGGTATCGAATGCCCCGTTCTACAGCGGCAAGGCGCTCGACGTGAGGCACCGGGTGCCGTTTGCGGCCATCTTGCTCGTCGTCGTCGCGTTCGTGCTCGTGTCGTCCGATCCGCCGCTGATGTTGTTCGGCCTTTTCGTGCTGTACGGCTTGTCCGGCTATGCGTTCTGGGCCTATTTGTCGATGCGCCGGCGCGAGAATCCGGCACGCTCGCTGCCGCACGCGGACTGAAGCGAGGGGCGCCGGCGGAGCCTCCGGCGTGGCGGGCGGCATTTCGCAGCAGCCTCGGCGGCGCTCCGCTATCACGCCGATTAGCACAGCCGATTGCACGATTTCGCGAATGCCGCTATATTCGGCAGCATGTTGAAACTCGCTTTCCCCTTCCTACTATCCCTCTGCGCCGGTGCGCCGCTAAGCGGCCTAGCACTAGCGCCGGCGCGCCTTCCGCGCTGACCGTTCTCGCCCCCGTCTGCCTTCGTTCGTTGTTCGGCGTCGCCAGCGGTGGCGCGAACACCCGAATTCCGTTTTGATTCCCGTTTTCCGACCGCAAATCGTCCAGGAGCCCCGAGATGGCAGACAAGCTGATAATTTTCGATACGACGTTGCGCGACGGCGAGCAGTCGCCCGGTGCATCGATGACGAAGGAAGAGAAGATTCGCATTGCACGGCAACTCGAGCGCATGAAGGTCGACGTGATTGAGGCCGGCTTTGCGGCGAGCTCCAACGGCGATTTCGATGCCATTAGTGCGATCGCTTCGCTCGTGAAGGAGAGCACGGTCTGCTCGCTTGCCCGTGCCAACGACAAGGACATTCAGCGCGCTGCCGACGCGCTGCGCCCGGCCGAGCGCTTCCGCATTCACACGTTCATCGCGACTTCTCCATTGCATATGGAAAAGAAGCTGCGCATGACGCCTGACCAGGTCTACGAGCAGGCACGGCTCGCTGTTCGCTTCGCGCGCAAGTTCACGGACGATGTCGAGTTCTCGCCCGAGGACGGTAGCCGTTCGGATTTGGACTTCCTCTGCCGTGTGCTCGAGGCGGTGATCGACGAAGGGGCGACAACGATCAACATTGCCGATACGGTGGGTTACGCTGTTCCGGAGCTTTATGGCA
>JAXDQB010000322.1:0-5458 GCA_034668065.1 Paraburkholderia sp. | reverse complement strand
GAAGTGGCGGCGGAGATGGCCGTCGACTTTAAGGCGACGCTTGCCATCGTCGGCCACTCCGAGCGGCGCGCGTATCACGCCGAAAGCTCGGAGCTTGTAGCCACGAAGGCACAGCGCGCGTTGCGGGCCGGTCTGACGCCGATTGTCTGTGTCGGCGAAACGCTGGAGCAGCGCGACGAGGGGGCGACGCAGGCGGTTGTCGGTGCGCAACTCGATGCGGTGCTGGAGAAGCTTTCCGTTGCTGAGGCGGCGGATATAGTTGTTGCGTATGAGCCCGTCTGGGCGATCGGAACGGGTAGGAGTGCGACAGCCGAGCAGGCGCAGGGGGTGCACGCGTTCCTGCGCGGACGTCTCCTTGCGAAGGATGCCGTGCTTGCTGACGTGCCGCTGCTATACGGCGGTAGCGTCAAGCCGGAGAACGCGGAGATGCTCTTCCGGCAAGCCGACGTAGATGGCGGCCTGATCGGCGGCGCTTCATTGAAGAGTCAGGATTTCCTCGCGATTTGCGCGGCCGCGCAGGCGGCGAGCGCGATTTGCTGAGCCGTACGCGCGGGGTGCCGCGCATGCTTCGGGCGCAACGGCGCTTGGGGCCAAACCTCAATTCAGGTGAGAGTGATGCTGTATTTAAAAACGTTGATCATCGTCGTGCAGCTTCTGTCGGCGGCCGGTATTATTGGTCTGGTGCTACTGCAGCACGGCAAGGGTGCTGACATGGGGGCGGCGTTCGGCAGCGGCGCATCGGGTAGCCTGTTTGGGGCGACTGGTTCGGCCAACTTCCTGTCCCGCGCCACGGCGATTCTCGCAGCCGTGTTCTTTGTGACGACGCTCGTGCTGACCTACCTCGGTTCGACCAAGTCGCAGCCTTCGGCGGGCCTGCTCGGCGCGATGCCGTCAGCGCCGGCGGCTTCGGCAGTCGGCTCGGCTTCAGCGCCGGCTACGCCTGCGGTTGCGCCGGGGCAGAGCGTCCCGAAATGAGTTTTTTTTGTTCGATTGTTCATTTGTGCATTGAACTATACAGATAGTCAGGTTAGAATTTAAGTCTTGAAGCGATTCGCGGGTCATTCGTACAAGTAGTTCAGGTTGTGCCCGGATTGCAGTTCAGTGCCGACGTGGTGAAATTGGTAGACACGCTATCTTGAGGGGGTAGTGGCGAAAGCTGTGCGAGTTCGAGTCTCGCCGTCGGCACCAACGTTATCCAATGCCAGCCGCTTGCATCGCTTCGGCTGGCATTTTCACATCTGGGGTTGCTTTTGGCATCCTTGCGGTTGTGGGTGGTGTGTGCAGTGCGCGGGTAGTACGAAGTGATTTCGATCGGGGATGCGCAGGTGGCGGCTCTCCATGGCACTTAGAACCAACCGATAGAGGATAGTCTTGAACCTCGCAGCCTACTTCCCCGTTTTGCTCTTCCTCATTGTGGGCCTGGGTTTAGGTGTTGCACTTGTCAGCATCGGTAAGATCCTCGGTCCCAACAAGCCTGATAACGAAAAAAACGCGCCGTACGAGTGCGGCTTCGAGGCCTTCGAAGACGCGCGCATGAAGTTCGACGTGCGCTACTACCTTGTTGCCATCCTTTTCATCATTTTCGATATTGAGACCGCGTTCCTATTTCCGTGGGGTGTCGCCCTGCGCGATATCGGCTGGCCCGGCTTCATGGCGATGATGATTTTCGTGCTCGAACTCCTTTTGGGCTTTGCCTATATCTGGAGAAAGGGCGGTCTCGAGTGGGAGTGATGAATTAATCGCTGGTTTCTCGGGGATGGCCTGCGCGCGTCGTCTCGTCAGGAGTGCAAAGCAAATGAGTATCGAAGGGGTCTTGAAGGAAGGGTTTGTCACCACGACGGCTGACAAGCTGATTAACTGGACGCGCACGGGGTCGCTGTGGCCAATGACGTTCGGCCTCGCGTGCTGTGCGGTGGAGATGATGCATGCAGGCGCAGCCCGCTATGACCTCGACCGGTTCGGAGTGGTGTTTCGCCCGAGTCCTCGTCAGTCGGACGTCATGATCGTGGCTGGTACGCTTTGCAACAAGATGGCGCCGGCGCTACGCAAAGTGTACGATCAAATGGCCGAGCCACGCTGGGTTATCTCGATGGGCTCATGCGCCAACGGCGGCGGATACTATCACTACTCGTACTCAGTCGTGCGCGGCTGTGACCGGATCGTGCCGGTTGACGTCTACGTGCCCGGCTGCCCCCCAACCGCCGAGGCGCTCGTCTATGGCGTGATCCAGCTGCAAGCGAAGATCCGCCGCACCAATACCATCGCCCGTCACTAAGGCTGAAGCTTCCGCACATATGGCAAGCAAACTCGAGACCCTCAAAGCGAACCTTGAGGCGGCCTTCGGCGGCCGTCTGTCGAGCATTACCGAATCGGTCGGGGAACTGACGATTGTTGTGTCGGTGGTTGATTACCTTGATGTTGCCCAGCGCCTGCGCGACGATCGCTCGCTTGGTTTCGAGCAATTGATCGATTTGTGCGGCGTCGATTATCAGAGCTATGGTGACGGCGCCTATGACGGCCCGCGTTTTGCCGCGGTTTTGCATTTACTGTCAGTTATGAACAATTGGCGGGTCCGCATGCGAGTGTTTGCGCCAGACGACGAAATGCCGATCGTGCCCTCGGTCGTCGAAATCTGGAATTCGGCGAACTGGTACGAGAGGGAAGCATTCGATCTTTACGGCATTGTTTTCGATGGTCACCCGGATCTGCGCCGCATTCTGACCGATTACGGTTTCATTGGTCACCCGTTCCGCAAGGATTTCCCCGTTTCCGGGTATGTCGAAATGCGTTATGACCCGGAAGAAAAACGTGTCGTCTATCAGCCGGTGACGATCGATCCGCGCGAAGTCACGCCCCGAGTGATCCGCGAGGATCGCTACGGCGGAGTGAAGCACTAAGAGGGCGCCATGGCAGAGATCAAGAACTACACGCTCAATTTCGGCCCGCAGCACCCGGCAGCGCACGGTGTGCTGCGCCTCGTGCTCGAACTCGACGGCGAAGTGATCCAGCGCGCGGATCCGCACATCGGTCTTTTGCATCGGGCGACGGAAAAGCTCGCCGAGAACAAAACCTACATCCAGTCCGTGCCGTACATGGATCGTCTCGACTACGTGTCGATGATGGTGAACGAGCACGGCTATGTGCTTGCGATCGAAAAGCTGCTCGGCATCGATGTGCCGATGCGCGCGAAGTATATCCGCGTGCTCTTCGATGAAATCACGCGCGTCCTCAACCACCTGATGTGGATCGGCGCGCATGCGCTCGACGTCGGCGCGATGGCCGTCTTTCTCTACGCATTTCGCGAGCGCGAAGATTTGATGGACGTCTATGAAGCGGTTTCGGGCGCGCGCATGCATGCGGCGTACTACCGCCCAGGCGGTGTCTACCGCGATCTGCCCGACGCGATGCCGCAATACAAACCGTCGAAGATCCGCAATGCAAAGGCGCTCGAGAGGATGAACAAGACGCGTCAGGGGACGCTCCTTGATTTCATCGACGACTTTTTCACGCGCTTTCCGACCTGCGTCGACGAGTACGAAACGCTTCTGACCGACAACCGTATCTGGAAACAGCGGCTCGTCGGTATCGGGGTCGTGAGCCCTGAGCGGGCGCTTCAGCTTGGCATGACGGGGCCGATGCTGCGCGGCTCGGGCATCGAATGGGATTTGCGCAAGAAGCAGCCGTACGAAGTCTACGATCGGATCGACTTCGACATACCCGTGGGCGTGAACGGCGACTGCTACGACCGTTATCTTGTTCGTGTGGAGGAGATGCGCCAGTCGACGCGCATTGCGAAACAGTGCATCGAATGGCTGCGCCGCAATCCTGGCCCCGTCATGACGGACAATCACAAAGTCGCACCGCCGTCGCGCGTCGCCATGAAGTCGAACATGGAAGAGTTGATCCACCACTTCAAGCTCTTCACTGAAGGTTTTCACGTGCCTGAAGGCGAGGCGTACGCGGCCGTCGAACATCCGAAGGGCGAGTTTGGCATTTATCTCGTCTCGGACGGTGCAAACAAACCGTACCGCCTCAAGATTCGCGCGCCCGGCTTCCCGCACCTGGCGGCGCTTGACGAAATGGCACGTGGTCATATGATTGCCGACGCCGTCACGATCATCGGTACGCAGGACATCGTGTTTGGCGAGATCGACCGCTGACGGCTGGCGCCGCGCGAAACGCGCGGTGCGCCAAGTCGCGCTGTCGTGAGGGAAAGAGTACCGGGTCTGTCGCCAGCGATTGGGCGGCGGGTTTTCGATCGGTAGATATTGCAAAGAGTCGTGTCTGAAAATGATCTCAGCTGAAGGCCTCAAGGAAATCGATCGCGCGATTGCGAAGTACC
Organism: Paraburkholderia sp.; assembly: GCA_034668065.1. Taxonomy (GTDB): domain Bacteria; phylum Pseudomonadota; class Gammaproteobacteria; order Burkholderiales; family Burkholderiaceae; genus Trinickia. The sequence goes on along the minus strand of JAXDQB010000322.1, from coordinate 1,116 downwards.
CCGCCGATCAAAAACAGTGCGCCGTGATGGCGGCGTTGGCCGTCGGCCAGGAAGAGCACGGTTGGCTCTCGCCGGAACTCATGGAGTACGTTGCCGACTACCTTGGCATGTCGGCCGTCGCGGTGCAGGAGGTCGCGACGTTCTATACGATGTACGAGACACAGCCCGTCGGAAAGTACAAGATCACCCTCTGCACGAATCTCCCGTGCCAGCTCGGCCCGAACGGCGGTGCCGAGAGCGCGGCTGAATATCTGAAGCAAAAGCTGGGCATCGAATTCGGCGAGACGACGCCTGACGGCAAGTTCACGCTCAAAGAGGGCGAATGCTTCGGTTCGTGCGGCGACGCGCCGGTGCTGCTCGTGAACAATCACCGTATGTGCAGCTTCATGAGCCGCGAGAAGATCGACCAGCTGCTCGAGGAGCTTTCGAAATGACGTCTTTGCACGATCGCCACATCAAACCGCTGATTCTCGCGGGCCTCACCGGCGAAAACTGGCATCTCGAAGATTACGTTGCGCGCGGAGGCTACAAACAGCTGCGCCGCATTCTTGAGGAAAAGATTGCTCCTGAGCAGGTCATTGCCGAAGTCAAGGCATCCGGCCTGCGTGGCCGCGGCGGCGCGGGCTTCCCGACAGGTCTTAAGTGGAGCTTCATGCCGCGCCAGTTTCCGGGGCAAAAGTATCTTGTCTGCAACTCGGACGAAGGCGAGCCGGGCACGTTCAAGGACCGCGATATCCTGCGCTGGAACCCCCATGCGATGATCGAGGGCATGGCCATCGGCGCCTATGCGATGGGCATCACGGTGGGCTACAACTACATCCACGGCGAAATCTGGGAAGTCTACAAGCGCTTTGAAGAGGCGCTCGAAGAAGCGCGTCGGGCCGGTTTCCTCGGCGAGAACATCCTCGGCTCGGGCTTCTCGTTTCAGCTCCACGCACACCACGGTTACGGTGCCTACATCTGCGGCGAAGAGACCGCATTGCTCGAGTCGCTCGAAGGGAAAAAGGGCCAGCCGCGCTTCAAGCCGCCGTTCCCGGCGAGCGTCGGCGTGTAGGGCAAGCCGACCACGATCAACACCACCGAAACGGTCGCGGCGGTGCCGTTCCTGCTCGCAAT
>JAXDQB010000321.1:0-8040 GCA_034668065.1 Paraburkholderia sp. | reverse complement strand
GCCGCCTGCTGCTCACTCAGAAGGCCTATGCCGAAGGCGCGCGCGCGTTTTCCTACTGGGCGGCGGTGCAGATCGATCGCGAGCTTTCGCACGGGGAGGAGGCCGTACGCAAGGATGCGGCCGATCTCGTCGCGCTCCTGACGCCGGTCTTGAAGGCCTTTCTTACCGACAACGCGTTCGAGAGCACGAACCACGCGCTGCAGGTGTTCGGTGGCCATGGCTACATTGCCGAGTGGGGCATGGAGCAGTACGTGCGCGATGCGCGCATCAACATGATCTATGAAGGCACGAACGCCGTTCAGGCGCTCGATTTGCTCGGTCGCAAGGTCCTGGCCGACATGGGGGCGAAGCTGAAGAAATTCGGCAGGCTCGTGACGGAATTCGTGGAAGAGGAGGGGGTGAAGCCTGAGATGCAGGAATTCGTCAACCCGCTCGCCGATATTGGCGAGAAGGTGCAGAAACTGACGATGGAGATCGGCATGAAGGCGATGGGCAATCCCGACGAAATCGGCGCTGCGGCCGTGCCTTATCTGCGTACCGTCGGCCATCTCGTCTTTTCGTATTTTTGGGCCCGCATGGCGCGCATCGCACTCGACAAAGAAGCGTCGGGCGATCCTTTCTACAAGTCGAAACTCGCCACGGCACGCTTTTATTTCGCAAAGCTGCTGCCCGAGACGGCCGCCACGATCCGCATGGCGCGCGCAGGTGCGAAGCCGCTGATGGAGATCGACGAAGCGTTGTTCTGAGTGACGCGAGGCAGCCGCGCCGCGTGCCCGACGACGCAGCGCGTTCATTCAAGATATCCGTCGCTCGGTGCTTCGCCCTACGGGAGAGTGCGCCGAGCCGGCGAAACCGCATGACTCCGACGGAGGATAGACGTGAGTAATCTGATTATTCGCAAGGTGGCCGTGCTCGGTGCCGGCGTGATGGGCGCGCAGATCGCCGCGCACCTCATCAACGCCAAGGTGCCGGTGCTGCTGTTCGACCTGCCTGCCAAGGAAGGTCCGAAAAACGGGATCGCGCAGAAGGCGATCGAGAACCTGAAGAAGCTGTCGCCGGCCCCGTTCGGCATCAAGGACGATGCGCGTTTCATCGAGCCGGCCAACTACGACGACGACATCGCGCGGCTGGCCGAGTGCGACCTCGTGATCGAGGCGATCGCCGAGCGCATGGATTGGAAGCACGATCTCTACCAGAAGGTTGCCCCGCATCTCGCGCCGAAGGCGATATTCGCGAGCAACACATCGGGCCTTTCAATTACTCAGTTGTCCGAAGGATTTTCCGACGAATTGAAGGCGCGTTTTTGCGGCGTTCACTTCTTCAATCCGCCGCGCTATATGCATCTCGTCGAGCTGATTCCGACGATGCATACCCGCGCGAGCATTCTTGACGATCTCGAGACGTTTCTGACGAGCGTTGTCGGCAAAGGCGTCGTGCGCGCGAAGGACACGCCAAACTTCATCGCGAACCGCGTCGGCATCTTCTCGATCCTTGCGGTCATGACGGAAGCGGCCAAGTACGGTCTGCGCTTTGATGAAGTGGACGATCTGACGGGGGCGCGTCTCGGTCGCGCGAAGTCCGCGACGTTCCGCACCGCCGATGTCGTCGGTCTCGACACGATGGCGCACGTCATCAAGACGATGCAGGACACTTTGACCGACGATCCGTTCTTCCCGGTCTACGAGACACCCGCCGTACTGGCGTCGCTCGTGCAAAAGGGCGCGCTCGGCCAGAAAAGCGGTGGTGGGTTCTACCGAAAGGAAGGCAAGACGATTAAAGTGCTCGATCCGCAGACGGGCAGCTATATCGAAAGCGGCGCGAAGGTCGAGGAGCTCGTCGGCCGCATCCTGAAGCGTCCGCCGGCCGAACGCTTGAAGCTGCTGCGCGAATCGGAGCATCCGCAAGCCCAGTTCCTCTGGGCCATCTTCCGGGACGTGTTCCATTACATCGCCGTGCACCTCGAGTCGATTGCGGACAACGCGCGCGACGTCGATCTCGCGATTCGCTGGGGCTTCGGCTGGAACGAAGGGCCGTTCGAAGGATGGCAGGCCGCGGGCTGGAAGCAGATCGCCGAATGGGTGCAGGACGACATCGCGGCCGGCAAGGCGCTTTCGAAGGCGCCTCTGCCCTCGTGGGTGTTCGATAGCGCGGTTGCCGAAAACGGCGGCGTGCATACGAACGACGGGTCATGGTCGCCCGCCGCGAAGACGTTCGTGCCGCGCTCGAACCTTACGGTTTATGAGAAGCAGGTGTTCCGCGCTCCGCTTGTCGGCGAGACGGGACGCGATCCGAAGAAGTACGGCAAGACGTTGTTCGAGAGCGAAACGTTGCGCGCGTGGGTGGATGATCGCGTGGGCGAAGACGATGTCGTCATTGTCTCGTTCAAAAGCAAGATGAACACGATGGGGCCGAGCGTCATCGACGGGCTGGTGCAGGCGATCGAGCTCGCTGAGAAGGAATACAAGGCCGTCGTCGTCTGGCAGCCCACTTCGCTCACGCTCGGCACGCCCGGCGGCCCGTTTTCGGCCGGCGCAAACCTTGAAGAGGCGATGCCCGCGTTCATGACGGGCGGGGCGAAAGGTATCGAACCGTTCGTGAAAAAGTTCCAGCAGGGCATGCTGCGCGTGAAGTATGCGAATGTGCCCGTCGTTGCGGCGGTGTCGGGGATCGCGCTCGGCGGCGGCTGCGAGCTGGTGCTCCATTGCGCGAAGCGCGTGGCGCACATCGAGAGCTATATCGGCCTCGTCGAGGTGGGCGTCGGGCTGGTGCCCGCCGGTGGCGGCCTCAAGGAAGCGGCATTGCGCGCCGCCGACGCGGCGTCCGCCGTCGGCGCATCGAACGGCGAACTGCTCAAGTTCGTTTCGAAATCGTTCGAGAACGCCGCGATGGCAAAGGTTTCGGGCTCCGCGCTCGAAGCGCGCACGATGGGCTACCTGAAGCCGTCCGATACCATCGTCTTCAACGTCTTCGAACTTCTCGATACCGCAAAGAAAGAAGCGCGCGCACTCGCGACGGCGGGCTATCGCCCTGCGCTGCGCGCCTTGCAAATTCCCGTTGCGGGCCGCTCGGCAATCTCGACCATCAAGGCTCAGCTCGTCAACATGCGTGACGGCAATTTCATCAGCGCGCACGACTTTCTAATCGCTTCGCGAATCGCCGAGGTGGTATGCGGCGGCGATGTCGAGGCGGGCAGTCTCGTGGACGAGGAGTGGCTCCTCGCGCTTGAGCGTCGTGCGTTCGTCGATCTGCTCGGCACGCAAAAGACGCAGGAGCGGATCATGGGCATGCTGCAAACGGGCAAGCCGGTACGCAATTGATACAAACGCCGTGGAGCCGCCGCGCGGCGGTTCCCGCTTCGAGGCAGCAGGAAGCGCTTGCGGACACGGTCCGGCGTTTTCTTGCAAACGCAGTCGCATTGAGGAGCTGCAAATGAGCAAACAGCTGCAGGACGCATATATCGTTGCCGCGAGCCGCACGCCGATCGGCAAAGCGCCGCGCGGAGCGTTCAAGAACACGCGCCCGGACGAATTGCTTGTCCACGCAATCAAGTCGGCCGTCGCGCAGGTTCCGGGGCTGGATACGAAGGTCATCGAAGACGCGATTGTCGGCTGCGCGATTCCCGAAGCCGAGCAAGGGCTGAATGTGGCGCGCATCGGCGCGTTGCTCGCGGGTTTGCCGCAGTCAGTGGGTGGCGTGACGGTCAACCGGTTCTGCGCGTCGGGCGTGACGGCGCTTGCGATGGCGGCCGATCGCATTCGTGTGGGCGAGGCCGATGCCATGATCGCGGGCGGCTGTGAATCGATGAGCATGGTGCCGATGATGGGCAACACGCCTTCGATGTCGCCGCACATTTTCGATCGCGAGGAGAACTACGGCATCGCATATGGGATGGGCCTGACGGCGGAGCGTGTCGCCGAGCGCTGGAAAGTGAGCCGCGAAGACCAGGACCGCTTCGCGCTTGAATCGCACGAGAAGGCGATCGCGGCGCAAAAGGCGGGCGACTTCAAGGGCGAGATCTCGCCTTTCGCACTCGTTGAGCGCTTTCCCAATCTCGCGACGGGCGAGGTTACGGTCAAGACGCGCGAGATGGCCCTCGATGAGGGGCCTCGTCCCGACACGTCGGTCGAAGGCCTTGCGAAGCTGCGGCCCGTCTTCCTGAACAAGGGTAGCGTGACGGCAGGCAACAGTTCGCAGACCTCGGACGGCGCGGGTGCGCTCATCGTCGTCTCCGAGAAAATCCTCAAGCTGTTCAATCTCACGCCGCTCGCGCGTTTCGTGAGCTTTGCCGTGCGCGGCGTGCCGCCGGAGGTGATGGGGATCGGCCCGAAAGAGGCGATTCCGGCCGCGCTGAAGGCGGCTGGTTTGAAGCAAGACGATCTGGACTGGATCGAGCTAAATGAAGCGTTCGCGGCCCAGGCGCTGGCCGTAATTCGCGAGCTTGGGCTCGATCCGAAGAAGGTCAACCCGCTCGGCGGTGCGATTGCGCTCGGCCACCCGCTCGGCGCTACCGGCGCGATTCGCGCAGCGACTGTGGTGCATGGCCTGCGCCGCCGCAATCTGAAGTACGGCATGGTGACGATGTGCGTCGGCACTGGGATGGGCGCTGCAGGCATCATCGAGCGTCTCTGACGCCTACGGGCATGGCAAACGTCGACGACGGTTCGCGGGCCGCAGATCCGCATTTCAGGGATTACGAGCGGCCCACGCACCGTTTTTAATCAGGAGTGCAGAAGATGACGAACGACATTCTGGTCGAGCATGCCGACGGCGTCATGATGATCGTCTTGAACCGGCCGCACAAGAAAAACGCGATCACATCGGCCATGTATCAGGCGATGGCGGATGCTTTGGCTCAGGCTCGCGATGACGCGAGCGTGCGTGCGATTCTCATCCGCGGCGGCGCAGGCGCTTTCAGTGCCGGCAACGACCTCGAGGATTTCATGAAATCGCCCCCGACGGGCGAAGACGCGCCGGTGCTGCAGTTTCTGCGCGGCTTGAGTACTGCGCCGAAGCCGATCGTCGCCTCGGTTTCGGGCGTTGCGGTCGGCATCGGTACGACATTGCTGCTGCACTGCGATCTTGTCTACGCGGCCGATTCCGCCATGTTCTCATTGCCGTTCTCGCAACTCGCCCTGTGCCCGGAAGCGGCTTCGAGTCTCTTGCTGCCGCGCCTGGCCGGCTATCAGCTAGCTGCGGAAAAACTGCTGCTTGGTGAAGCGTTCGACGCGCGCGAGGCGCATCGCTCGGGCATCGTCAACCGCCTGTTGCCGGCCGGTGAAGTGGACGCCTTCGCGTTCGCGCAAGCGGCCAAGCTCGCCTCGTTGCCGGCGTCGTCGCTGCGCGTAACGAAAGCGTTGATGAAACGGGCCGGCGAGCGGGAGGTTGCCGAGCGGATGAAGGAGGAGGTCGTCCACTTCGGCAAGATGCTGCTCGCGCCCGAGGCGCGCGAGGCAATGACAGCGTTTCTTCAGAAGCGCAAAGCTGATTTCCGGCAGTTTGAATGAGAGTGAGGTCGCCTCTGTGCGCCTCTGTGCCGCATGCGCGCTCAGTAGTCCATGCGGTATGCCAAGCATTGCTTTACGCGGTAAGTGTAGTCGGCAGCGGCGGGACGACGTGCGGTCGATGTCTGGGCTGCCGCGGAGAAGATCGGGCCATCGGCCTCGCAATCTTTCAGAAAACGAATCAGATCGGTATCGTCTCTGGGAGGCTGCTCGTCACGACGTTCCCCGCGACTCCCAGCTGCGCCTGCGGAGCGGCTTTGTGCCGGACTGACCGCTCTTCAAACTTTGCATGGGAAACGATGCACTGAGGAACGTTGCTTGGCGTATCCGGAAGATCACGATCAGGTAGTAATGAAAATAACCGCGATATTCGAGACGGGCGATGCGGCGCCCTCAGCATCGATCATTATGTTTTAGGCAGTTTCATAATCCACATAACCGGCTTCACGGCAAAAGCTAAGAAGCCGGATGCCCGCTTGTCGCGCGATCGTGACGGCGAGCGAAGACGGCGCGGATATTGTCGCGACCATCGGAATGCCGACGCGCGCGGCCTTGCGGACGAGCTCGTAGCTGGCGCGGCTCGAGAGGAAGACGAAGCCGTCGGTGGTGTCGGCGCGCTCGCGCACGAGTTGGCCGATGAGCTTGTCGAGCGCGTTGTGACGTCCAACGTCTTCGAACGCGCGCTGGATCGTCCCATCGGCGGCGCACCAGGCGGCGGCATGCAGGCCGCCCGTTAGCTTCGTCAGCGCCTGATGCTCGGGCAATGCGCGTGCGGCCCGTGCGATGGCGTCCGGCGCAAGGCGCGCCATGAAGCCGGTATCGGGCACGCGCTCGGGCGCGAGATCGAGCAGATCGATGCTTTCGATGCCGCATACGCCGCAGCCCGTGCGGCCCGCCAGCGCGCGGCGCCTTTCCTTGAGCGCGATGAAAGCCTGCTGCACGACAGTCAGTTCGACCTGCGCGTAAGGAATCGGCGAGCCTTCGTCCTCATGCATCGTCACTTCGATGTCGTGAATGTCGCTGCCGCGCTCGACGATGCCTTCGGAAATCGAGAAACCGACGGCGAAAGCTTCGAGATCGCGTGGCGTGCACATCATCACCGCGTGCGAAATGCCATTGAAAACGAGGGCGACGGGCCATTCTTGGCCAATTTGGTCGCCGGCGGTTTCGACAGATTCGCTCCTATGCCGGCGCACCTGCTGCTCGATAACGCCTGGCTGCTCGGCGTAATCCAACGGTTCGTTCAAGATTGCTCCTTGCTTTGTGCACTCGCGCGGCCCGGCGCAGCAACATTGCCGCTTCGTGGCGCGACGAAGAAGGTTCTAAAATACCCGAACCGAGACATATCTGCCGCAGTTGGCTATTTGAGCAAGAGAGGACATCGCCATGGGGCTGCTTGAAGTGCCGCTTTTGTTCGATTTCGAGGTGGTATCGTCGGAAGATTTCAAATTCATTCCGATGTCGGTGCGCTTCAATCTTGACCGGTTCGGGCTGCGTATTTCGCTGGCGCAATGGCAGATGTTGCCGTACGTCGATCGCGTGCTGCTGGCGCGCTTTCCCGTCGACAATGACGCGGCGATCGAGCCGAACTTCGATCATGCGCTCTTCGAAATGATGCGCACCCACGCGAAAGTGGAACCGGACTGGTTTGCGCCGGACGCCGAGCCGGCTTGGAGCCGCACCGACGCCTTGCCCGAGAGCATCATGCATCAATGCCGCATCGCCGGCCTGCCGATGCCGACGCGCGAAACCTGGGCGCAGCTCGCGCCCTTCAAGCGCTATGTGCTTGCCAAGCTCTCGCGCAAGCCGGAAGGCAACCACGACTTCGTGCCCGCCATGAAAGAGTTCGGGCTCGCAGCCTGATGGTTCATCAGGGTTTTCCGCACGCCTCGGAATGATCTCGGGGCCCGTTCGTCGCCCGCTGCAGCGCGAGCCGTGCCAGCGCGTAGCCGCAGTTTCCGCCGCCGCTGCGGGCGTCGTTACTCTAGATCTGGCAGCTTGCGCGGACGGCGGTCGTGATCGGTCGCGACATAGGTTAGTGTCGCTTCCGTCACTTTGACGACCTCTTCCGCGAGGCTCATGCGCTGCGCGAAAACCTCTACGTCTACCGTGATCGACGTGTTGCCGGTCTTCACGATTTCAGCGTAGAAGCTGAGGAGATCGCCGACGAAAACGGGTTGCTTGAACACGAAGGAATTGACGGCCACCGTCGCGACGCGGCCGTTGGCGCGGCGGCTCGCGGGAATCGAGCCCGCGATGTCGACCTGCGCCATGATCCAGCCGCCGAACACGTCTCCGTGCACGTTGGCATCGGACGGTTGCGGCATGACGCGCAGAGCGCAGATCTTCTGCGGAAGCATGGGCGAAAGAGTCATGAATACACCGTGAAAGAGGGGAAGCGAAGCGTTCCGCAGGCGGCGGGACACCGAGCGCAAACGCCGCCGATTCGGTTCTGCCACAATACCGGTACGGGCAATTTCGACGTCGTTGAAATTGTACGGGTAATCGCAATGGCGGGGTGTCCGCGGAATTCGCAACA
>JAXDQB010000320.1:0-9946 GCA_034668065.1 Paraburkholderia sp. | reverse complement strand
TTGACCGTCGCGCCCGCCTTTGCGCGCGGCCTCGCCGCCTGCACCACGCTCGTGCCGTTCATGCCGCCGGGCGCGCGGGTATGGGGCAGCACGACGGTCGGCGTCCGATGCGCGGGGGCGCGCCCGTGGACGATCTACCTGCAGGCACGCGTATCGCTTGCGGCGACGTACTACCTCGCGGCTCACCCGATTGCACCGGGCGCGCTGCTGACCCCGGCCGATCTCACCACCCGCGAGGGTGATCTGTCCGGCCTGCCGCACACGATCGTCACCGACGCCTCGCAGGCCGTCGGCGCGGTGGCGCTTGCACCGATCGGCGCGGGCACGCCGCTGCGGCAGGACATGCTCAGAAGCGCGACCTCGCTCACCATCGGTCAAACCGTGCGGATCGTCGCATCGGGGCCGGGGTTCACGATTTCGTCCGAGGGGAGCGTGATGAACAACGCGTCGCCCGGACAGCAAGTGCGGGTGAAGACCGCTGGTGGACAAATCATTTCCGGCGTCGTGAAAGACGGCTCGACCGTCCAGATTCAGATGTAACCGCCCGTGACGCCGCGTCGCAGACGATGACGCGGGCTGCCGAGTCTGTCGACGGACTTGTCGAGGGCCCCGTCAAGGGCTGCCGAGGCCGGTTTGGCGTTGCCGCCAGGGCCAGGGCGCGGCACGAATGTCCGCACAGAGCACGCCGCTTGCGCTAAAGTTCGACCGGTTCGTGCCGATATCACACTCAGATCGGAATACTCGGGAAGCAATCGTGAAAGTCGACTCCTCCAGCAGTGCCAACCTGCCTTCGCCGAAAAACGGCGTGCAGGGAGCGCGCCAGGGCGATGCCGCCGGGGCGGCGAACGGCGGTGTTGTAAGCGTCGCCGTGACTTACACGGCGGGCCCAAGCTCGGGCGCCAGTGGCGACGCGAACGTCAACTTGTCGGCGTTGTCGTCACACCTGCGCTCGCTCGCCGCATCCGGCTCGGCCGACATTGACGCCGCGCAAGTCGAGTCGATCAAGCAGGCCATCAAGGACGGCACGCTGACAGTCGACACCGGCAAGATCGCGGACGGTATCCTGGAGACAGCTCGCGGCCTGTTGCAGCAACGCCGGCCGCCCGACGAGTGACGCGCGACTAAACGGACGACCGAACAGACGTTTTATCGGCCAGCCAAGTGGAAATTCGAGCAGACGTTCGAGCAGACCATCAAGCCCACAATCGGGCGGACAATTACACACGATCGGGCCCAATCACGCACAATTGCGGGCGATCAGGCGCGAAGCGGAAACACGCTAGCCGAATGGGCTAGTCGATTTTTCTTAGTGGAGCGCTGGCGCGCGTATCTTGGCGAATCCGATGAAAGACGTCCTGCTTAACACCGTAATCGAAGAACACGCAACGCTTGAAGCGTTCGCATCGCTGTTGGCTTACGAGGCCAAGGCGCTCGCCGCCGTTTCGCCGCTAGAGACGCTGCCGGCCATCATCGAAAAGAAAACCGAATTGACCGACAAGCTCGCATTGCTGGAAAAGCAGCGCGACGCGCAACTGCGCGAGCTGGGCTTGCCCGAGGGCCGGAAAGGCATGGAGCTCGCGGGCAGCGACGATGCGCGTTTGGCGAAGCAATGGCAACTGCTGCAAGGCGTGGTTGAGCGCGCACGCCGTGCGAATTTGACGAACGGCATGATGATTCGCGTGCGCATGAACCACAACGAGAAGGCGCTCGCAGTGTTGCGCGGGGGCACTCGCAACGTCACCGCCGGCGTGTACGGGCCGGACGGGCGGATCGCGGGCGCATAGCCGCATAGCCGCATAGCCGCATAGCCGCATAGCCGCATAGCCGCACAAGGCTACATCAGCCCGAATTAAACACGCCGCCGTCTTGCCACGAAGGCGGCGCACGCCGCGCCGTTTCCGCTTAAGCCACGCCCGCCCAGGCCATCTCCCTTAACCTCGCCCGCAGCCGCGCCACCGCCTGGCTATGCAGCTGGCACACCCGCGATTCGCTCACTTCCAACACCGCCCCGATCTCACGCAGATTCATCCCCCGCTCGTAATAGAGCGACATCAAAAGCTTTTCGCGCTCGGGCAACCGCTCGATCGCCTCCACAAGCGCCGCACGCAGGCTATCGTCGAGCAGTGCCGACAGCGGGTCCGAATTGTCGACGCAGTGCCGGTCGAGAAACGGCTCGTCGTCGGCCGAGCGGTCGAAGTCTTCGTAGTAGATCAGCTGGCTGCCGTGCAAATCCTGCAGCATCGACTGATACGCATCGAGCGGCAGCTCCAGATGCTGCGCGATTTCCGTCTCGCTCGCCGAACGCCCCAGCCGCTGTTCAACCTGATGCACGGCCGATTCGACTTCGCGCGAGGTCTTGCGTAGGCTGCGCGGCAGCCAGTCGTTGCTGCGCAGCTCGTCGAGCATGGCCCCGCGAATACGCAGGCTCGCGTAAGTCTCGAATTGCGCGCCCTGGTCCTCCTTGTAGCGGCTTGCCGCATCCAGCAGGCCGATCATGCCCGCCTGAATCAGATCGTCGAGATCGACGCTTGCCGGCATCTTCGCCACCAACTGCAGCCCGAGCCGCCGCACGAGCGGCGCATACCGCGTCAGTACGTCCGTCTGGGACATTTTCCCTTGAGCGTTGTACATCGAGGGCTCCCCTTTTCTTGTCCCGAACGTTTCAAGCGTGCTGCCGCGCGGACGCCGCGTCGGCCAGCGCCTGCGCCGGCACGCCCTTGCCAACGAGCGCCGAGGCCCGCGCCGACAGCGCCTGGCGCATCGGCCAATACAGCATCTCCGCGGCGACGTGCCGATAGTCGCGCGCGGCGGGCGCCGAAGGAAATGCGTCGACGACGCAGCGTCCAAGGCCCAGCGAGCGCTCCATCAGCGGGTCCGACGCAATGCGGCCGGCGTCGGCGATAGAGACCGTCAGATAGCGTCCGGCCACCTCCGCGAGATTCTCGAACGTGGTATGTGCATCCGCAGGATTCGACACGTGATTGACGAGCACGCGAAATTGCGCGATTGCGTGCTCGTAGTGCAAACGCTTCATGCACGCATACGCCTCGGTAATCGCCTGCGCTGCAACCCGCGTGACGATCATCACGTCGTGAGCCTGGGCGGCGAGCAGCGAGAGCGCGCCCTTGCGGTCAAGCCGCGCGTCGATGAGCACGACGTCGGCCGGCCCCGCGAGCATCGCCCCGAGCTGCGCGGCGCTGTAGCCCACACAGTTTTCGCGCGGGGCCGGAAGCACGGAAAAGCCGAGGGGGTGGCGAGGTGCCGCATCCTCGATACCAATCTCGCCCGCCAGCAGCGCCCGCAGGTTGCCCGCGCCTCGCATGCCGCCCAGCATCGCCGAGGCGGACTTCGGGCCGAGGCATTCGTCGATGACGAGGACGTCCTTGCCGAGGCCCGCGAGCGCCGCCGCAAGATTGACGATCGCCGACGTGCAGCCGACGCCGGTAGGCCCCCCCGTCACAGCAACGACGCGCGAGCCGCTCCTTGCGAGCAGCCGGCGCAACCCTTCGGCTTGATCGGTGACGTGCTTATCCAAAGCGAACCTCGTGAAGTTCAGCGTTCGAACGGGTCGAGAGTGCCGAGAGCAAAGCGGGAATGTCATCGTCGTGCGGAACGAACGGCGAGCCGTCGCGCGGAATGCAAAAGGCGCTCTTGATCAGGAATTTTTTCGCGGCAACGTATAGGTTCTCGGGCACCTTCTGCCCCGTCGACACGTAGTGCACCGGCAGCTTGTAGCGGATTACGGTATCGAGCACGCCGCCCAGATTCGTCGCTTCGTCGAGCTTCGTCAGAACGCACCCCGCGAGCTCCGGCTGCCCCTCGGCACTGCTGTAGGCGTGCACGACTTCATTGAGCGTATCGCCGTGGCTCGTCGCATTGAGCAGCAGCAGCCGCTGCACCGCTTGGCCCGCGCCGCAGAGCATCGCGATCTGATCGGAAACCAGGCGGTCGCGCTGGCTCATGCCGATCGTGTCGATCAGCACAATGTGCTTATTGCGCAGTTCGGAAAGCGCGAGTTGCAGATCGGCGGCATCCTTCACGGCATGGACCGAGACGCCTAGAATCTTGCCAAAAATCCGCAGTTGCTCGTGCCCGCCTATCCGATAACTGTCGGTGGTGAGCAGCGCCACCTTGCTCGCGCCAAAGCGCATCACACAGCGCGCGGCGAGCTTGGCTGTCGTCGTCGTCTTGCCGACGCCGGTCGGCCCCATCAGGGCGAAAACACCGCCGCGCTCCATCAGATCGTCCTCGTTTTGGAGCACGGGCAGATTGGCGGCGAGCACCGATTGAACCCATTCCATGCCCGCGTCGACATTGTCGAGCGCCGGCATGTTGTCGACGATCATTTTCACGAGCTGCGCCGAAAAGCCGGCCGCAAAAAGCCGCTTGGTCAGCGTGCCCTGCACCGGGCTGCGGCGCTGCTGATCACCCCATTGCAGGCCGGCGAACTGCTCCTCCATCATCCCGCGTAGCGACGAAAGCTCGCTCATCACCGTCTGGCCGACAACTTCCTCCAGGCGCGCTCGGAGCGCATCGGCCAGGGCCGCCGCGCTGTCGGCGCCGCCGCCCTCTTTGGCCGATACGCCGCGCCCTTCGAACGCCGGCGCGCTGCGCGGCGCGGCGCGGCGCGCAGCGGCCTGCGCCGCCTCCTGCGCCCACTCCGGCATTTCCGCGGCCGCAAGCTCTTCGGGCGTGAGCACCTTGCCCGGCGCCCCAAGCCCCCTCGCCGCCGCGGACGCGGGCGTCATGGACTGCGTCTTTGGCAAATGCGCCGAGGGCGCCGCGCGCTGTTGTTGTGCGGCAATTCGGTGAGCGTGATCGATGAGCCAGGGATGCGAGTCGACCATCGTCGGCGACGCTGGCGCCGCGCGCTGCGCGGCAGAGCCGCTCGTGCCGCCCACGCCCGCTGTGCCGCTCGCCCCGCTCGCGCCGCTCGTGCCGCTCGTGCCCGCCGAGGCTGCGCCGCCTCCCATCGGCCTGACCGAGCCCGGTTGGCCGTCACGCATCGGCGCGGCCTCGGCGCCGCGCTCGCGCAGGCGCTTGCCCAACGGCGACGCAACGGCCGCGAACGCGGAGGCATCGGGCATATCGACGGCCGCGCCGTCACCATCTACGGCGCCCACTTCGGGGCTTGCGCCGAAGACAGCCGAGAAAACGTCGGGCATGCCGTTCGCGTACGGATTCGCGGGCACCCCACCTGACACGCCTGACACGCCCGGCGCGCTTGGCGCGGACGACAAAGCGGGCATGGAGGAAGTCAACGCCATCGGATGGGCCGGCGCGTCGCCGGTGGCCGGCCTGATCGCCGCAAGTTCGTTATCGGCGAGCGCGACGATTTCCACGCTGCCGTCGTCGTTGGTCCTGTTCGAAAGCACAACCGCATCGGCACCGAGGGCCTCGCGGACGAGGCGCAGCGCATCGCGACTCGTCGCGCCGATGAATTTACGAATGTTCAAGCTTGACCCCCGATGAGGTTAACGACTTTGATCGTGCGCGTCTCGGGCACTTCGGCATAAGAGAGCACTTTCAATTGCGGCAGGCTGCGGCGCAAAAAGCGCGCGAGCATCGCGCGCAGCGCGTGCTGCACGAGCAGCACCGGCGGCAACCCTGTGTTCTGCTGACGGACAATCGCACGCTGCGTTTGCGTCAAGAGCGTGTGCGCGAGACCCGGTTCGAGACCGGGATTGGCGCCAGTGGAAAGCGCCTGCGACAGCACGCGCTCGAGGTTCGAATCGAGCCCCATGACCTGCATTTCGCCGGCGCCGGGATACCATTGCTGCGTGATCGCGCGCCCGAGCGCGAGGCGAACCGCTGCGGTCAGATCGTGCGCGTCGCTCAGCCTGCCAACCTGCTCGCAAAGCGCCTCGAGAATCGTGCGCATGTCGCGGATCGGCACGCCTTCCTCGAGCAAGCTCTGCAGCACCTTTTGCAGCGTTGAGAGCGAAAACGCCTTCGGCACGAGGTCTTCCACGAGCGAGGGCGCATCCTTGCCGATGCGTGTGATGAGCGCCTGAACCTCCTGGCGCCCGAGCAGCTCAGCCGCATGCTGCACAACGAGGTGATTCAGGTGGGTTGCAACGACCGTGCTCGAATCGACGACGGTATAGCCGTACACCTGGGCCTGTTCGCGCATGTTCGTGTCGACCCAGACCGCGGGCAGGCCGAAGGCCGGATCTTTGGTCGGCACGCCCGGCAACGCCGCCGTGACCTGCCCCGGATTGATCGCAAGCCATTGGCCCGGATACGCCTCGCCTACGCCCACCTCGACGCCCTTGAGCGTGATCCGGTAAGCGTTCGGACGCAGCTCGAGATTGTCGCGAATGTGGATGACGGGCGGCAGGAAGCCGATTTCCTGCGCGAATTTCTTGCGGATGCTCTTGATCCGTTTGAGCAGTTCGCCGTCGGTGTTCCTGTCGACGAGGGGGATGAGCCGATAACCCACCTCGAGGCCCAGCGTATCGATGAGCGTCACGTCGTCCCAGCTCGCCTCGGCATTTTCCATCGGCGCTGCAACGGGCGCAGCCGAATCGACGAGCACGGCACTCGCCTTCTCGGCCTCGGCGCGCTTGTGCATGTAACGGCCGAGCATGATCGCCCCGCCGCCGAGCACAAGGAACGCAAAATGCGGCATGCCCGGAATCAGCCCGAGCAAGCCGAGGATGGCCCCCGTGATAATGAGCACGCGCGGGTTCGTGAAGAGCTGGCCCGTCAGCTGCGTGCCGATGTCCTCGTCCGTGGCCACGCGCGAAACGATCACGCCGGCCGCGGTCGAAATCACGAGCGATGGAATCTGCGCGACGAGGCCGTCGCCGATCGTCAGCAGCGTATAAGTCCTGCCTGCCGACTCGAAATCCATCCCGTGCTGCACGACGCCGACAATGAGCCCGCCGAGCACGTTGACGACCATGATGATGAGGCCCGCCACCGCATCGCCGCGGACGAACTTCGAGGCACCGTCCATCGCGCCGTAGAACTCGGCTTCCTGCGAGACGGCGAGCCGGCGGCGCCTGGCACCGTCTTCGTTGATGAGGCCGGCGTTCAAATCGGCGTCGATCGCCATCTGCTTGCCGGGCATCGCATCGAGTGTGAAGCGAGCGGCCACTTCGGCGATCCGCCCGGCACCCTTCGTGATCACCATGAAGTTGATGACCATGAGGATGGCGAACACGACGATGCCGACCGCAAAATTGCCGCCCACGAGAAAGTGGCCGAACGATTCGATGACGCGGCCCGCCGCGGCGGGCCCGGTGTGCCCTTCGAGCAGCACGATGCGCGTCGAGGCCACGTTCAGCGACAGGCGCAAGAGCGTCGAGAAGAGCAGCACGCTCGGGAACGCGGCGAAGTCGAGCGGCTTCATCGTGTACATGCTGACGAGCAGCACCATCACCGACAAGGCGATGTTGAACGTGAAGAGCAGATCGAGCAGGAACGGCGGCAACGGCAAGATCATCATGCCGAGGATCATGCAGATCAGGATCGGCCCTGCGAACTTGCGCGGATTCGTGCCGGCCAGCAGTTGCGGGCCTTTGCCGAAGAGGTTTTGAACGCGCGCGTTCATGCCGACGCCCCGTCACCGTCACCGTTGCCGCGGCGGGCAGCCTTCGCATCGCGAGCCGTGAGCGCCTCATCCTCTTCCTCGCGCGCGTCGTCGTCCGTGGTGGGGCCCTGATCGAGCTCGGCCGGAACGTCGAGCTTCGTCGGCGCGGCCGGCACATCGCCACCGTCTTGGCGAAAACGCCGCAACTGATAGACCCACGCGAGCACTTCGGCGACGGCGTTGTAGAGCACGCCCGGAATCTCGCGATCCAAATCGACGTTGTGATAGAGCGCGCGGGCGAGCGGCGGCGCTTCGAGCAGCGGCACGTTGTGTTCCTGTGCGAGTTGGCGAATGCGCGCGGCGACGAGATTCACGCCCTTTGCGACAACCTTCGGCGCACGCATTTCGCCATCGGCGTACTGAAGCGCGACGGCATAGTGGGTCGGGTTCGTCACGACGACGTCGGCCTTCGGCACCGCGGACATCATGCGGCGGCGGGCCATCGCCCGCTGCTGCTGGCGAATGCGGCTCTTCACCTGCGGGTCGCCTTCGTTCTCGCGATGCTCGCGCCTCACTTCCTCCTTCGTCATGCGCAGCTTCTTGTGGAACTGCCAAAGCTGGTACGGCACGTCGACTGCGGCGATGACGAACATGCCGGCGACCGTCGTCGCGCAGCACACGGCGATGATGGAAAGACCGTGGCCCACCGCGCTCATCATCGGCTCGCCCGGCAGCGCGAGAATTTCGTCCTTGTGGTGCCAGACGGCGAGCCCGCCGATGCTGCCGACGATGAGCGTCTTGGCGATCGCCATGAGAAGTTGAATCGGCCCGTGCACCGAAAAGATGCGGCCCATGCCGGTGAGCGGGTTGACGCGTTCGGGTTTGAACTGGAGAGCGTTGGTCGAGAGCAGCCAACCGCCAAGCGCCATCGGCGAGAGGAGCGCCGCCAGCGTCGTAAGGGCGAGCACGGGCGCCGCGGCGAAAAACCCTTCACGCCCAGCCGCGCCGGCGCCGATCAGCATGCGGTTGGTATCGACGACGTACGCGTGATCGAAGGTGAACGCGCCGCGCAGCATCGCCTGCAGATGCTGCGCAATCGGGCCGGCAAGGCCCCATACGCCTAGGAAACCGGCCGCGAGCAAGGCAAACGACGCGAATTCCCGCGAGCGCGCGACCTGCCCCTCCTCGCGCGCCTTTTCAAGGCGCCGGGGAGTGGCTGATTCGGTCTTCTCGAGGTCGCTATCCTCTGCCACAAAGCTTCTCCGCACGAAAAAGCGGCGGCATGCCGCTTTTCACTGACAGCCATTATTGATGCAGGCGTCAGCGGACGATCGACGGATAAAGAGCGGGAAAGGGGTGTAATTCGGGCAATCGGGGAAGCGGGCGAATCAGCGGGCAGCAGCGGCGTCAGAGGCGGGCCGGGGAGAATGCCGCCTTAAAGCAGAAAGGCATTGGAAAGCTTTCGCACTGCTAAAAGGCGATATATGGGCTCTGGCCACCCGATGCCGACTGATCGATACCGTAAAAAACCGTCTTTCCGTAAAAGAACGGGAGGCCAATGTCGATCAAATTGGATGGGAAAGTCCCACCCAAATCATTGAACGCGAGATT
Organism: Paraburkholderia sp.; assembly: GCA_034668065.1. Taxonomy (GTDB): domain Bacteria; phylum Pseudomonadota; class Gammaproteobacteria; order Burkholderiales; family Burkholderiaceae; genus Trinickia. The sequence continues at coordinate 798 of JAXDQB010000320.1, read as the reverse complement.
ACCGGTAGCAAATAGGCTCGCTGCATCGGCGATCTGCATCGGCACGGTGGTAACGCTGGTGGTATTGGCTGTAAAGGCAGATACAGTTACATTGCGCGTCTCTGTGGACGACGGACAATAGAATACAGCAAGATTGCCGCCGCATTGTGTGATCGACGCGTCACTAAAAAAGTATCCGTTCGAGCCGGAATCGAAAAATGCCAGGGCGGCACTGTTGGATGGAACACGCACATCGCCGTTCCAACTCGTCGTGTATTGCATCGAGGCAGTCATTGCGTTGTTCGATCGCGTGCCTATACCGAACGTCAGGGTGCCCAATGCCGATGCCGCCCCCATGCCCGAGGTGATTGGCGACATCGTCAACATGACACCATTGTTGTCGGTGGCGAATCGCGCAACGGGGTTGGTAACCGCCTGTGTCGTCGAAACAGCCGTCTGCACGCAGCTGCCGCTGCTCGGGCAAGCGAAGTAGCCGCTACCGCTGGCCGAACTGCAGTTCGGACCGCAGTCATAGGGCGCAACGCCAATACCGAGAATTCCGTTTGCGCCGAGTTGGGACGCAGATGTTTCCAAAAACGGCTGTGGCGCCCCGTTACTGCAACCGCTGCTCGGCACAGTCGAAGCCGCCAAGTCGCCGATGATCGCAATCGGCAAGTTGCTCGCCGTCTCTCCGCCAATCGTAAGGTCCGCGGTGCGCACCGTGCCCCAGGTGTAGCCGTCGCCAAATATCGTGCATTCGGCGAGCGTAGCGCCGCCGGTCGTTTCCGTGGGCAGGTTGCTCAAGACTTGGGAGGACAC
>JAXDQB010000319.1:0-3150 GCA_034668065.1 Paraburkholderia sp. | reverse complement strand
TCGGCAACACCCTGAGTGAGCTCGTGATCCTTGTCACGGCGCGCGAGTGGTCGCAGGACTTCGAGTGGTCCTTTCATCACCCGATTGCGTTGAAGGCCGGAATCTCGAAGAGCATCGCGGATGCCATTGCCGACGGCCGGCGGCCCACTGGAATGAGCGCGGATGAAGAGATCGTCTACGATTTCACGACCGAAGTTCTAAAGAACAAGCGCGTCTCGGACACGACATTCCATCGAGCGGAGCAACGTTTCGGCAAGAAGGGCGCCGTCGACATAACCGCAATCGCGGGCTATTACACATTTCTCGCGATGCAATTGAACATGGCGCGTTATGAATCGAAAGACGGTCCTCGTCTTACACGTTTTCCGGAATGACCGGGCAGCAGTGAGCCGGTGCGAACTGCCGGCGTTGCGGCCAGTGAAGTTGCGCGTATGCAGCGATGCGAGCGGTCTGGCGTGAGCGCGTTCGAAGCCAAGCCGCATCAGCCCGTTGGCTATGTCGCGCATCAACTGCTGCTGTACATGCGCGTAGCCGTGCGCCCCGGCAGTTGGCGCTAGGGGCCGGCAGCAGCGACGAACATAAGCGCGTCATGCCCTCATGGCTATGATCAGGGCCCGGCGCCGACAATCAGCCGCTCGCCGCCTCAGGTCGAACGGTTCCTGTGGGTCGGCGAAGGAAACCGCTCCCGCGGTAGGGGCTCTCGGCACGCGGGTCGATATTGCGCCGGCACCGGCAGGTGAAACCTCAACCGCTTCAGTAAACTTCTTTCAACCAAAGCCCCCACGCCGCCCCTTCGGTTTTAACTCGCGTGTAGGTTGCGCTGTGCCCTGTGGGTGTTTGAGAGGTATCACCGGACGGCTTGACGTCGGTGACGTGTAGCGCGAATGCTTGCTGGTCATCCGTGTCGACGGTCACGCGACCAATGGGGTCCAAAGCGCCAATCTGGCTAGACTCCAATAACGCGAGGCAAGGGGTTAGTCGTCCCCAAAACGAAGTTAACTCTTCCTGCAAATAATGTGACATGTTGTTCCTGGGAGAGTGTAACGCGCAGTTTACCCTACGTGCCGTCCGTTTTCCGAAACGCGATCTGGAGAAAGCCTGCAAGCGGCTCTTTTGGATGGGCTGCAGGCGTATATGCGATGTTCATCCCCGGATAGATCTCAATCGGTTTGATACCCGTCGTTCGACACTGAGTGCGCCCACCATTGACCGGGCATTGAAAATGCCCGGTATAAGCGCTGTCCCTACAAATCTTTTACGGTCGCCTAGAATCAGCGAGCCATCTTACGCGTGCCGTTCACGCGCTTGCAGCCCGGCAGCATGCCACGCAGAGTATGGTCATGGTCGATAAAGTGATGCTTGAGCGCCATGGCGATGTGGCCCAGTATCATCGCCCCGGTAAACCATCCAAGATACTTATGAATCGCATCGTAGATCGGCTGGATCGCGTGATTCGTTGGCACGAGCGCCGGCAGCGGGATGATCCCCGCGAATTCGACGGGGTAACCAGCCGATGAACTATTGGCCCAGCCAGAAATCGGCAGCGCGATCATCAAGAAATAGAGCATGAAATGCCCCGCCTGCACGGCGAAACGTTGGAGGGCAGACGTGTGCGGTGCATGCGGCGGACGGTGCGTCAGCCTCCAGGCGCTGCGAAGCACGATCAGCAGCAGCACAGTCGTGCTGATGTCCTTGTGCAGCGTGATCATTTCGGCCTTACCCGAATGAGGCACGCTGTAACTCAGCATCTCGGCGGCGTAAAAGCCGACGAACCAGCCGACGATAATGATCGCCGCCATAAGCCAGTGGAGGAACTTGGCCGGCGCCGTGAAGTCCTGGGGAACAGAGTCTTTTCGCATGATGTTGCCGATTCACAATCAAAGGAGGGCAGTCATTGTCAAAGTTCAAGTAAGCTTGAAGTCAAGAGAAAATTTGCGGGAGCGTCATGAACGAGGCAATTACCATCGGCGAACTTGCGAAGCGCTCGGGCGTAGCGGCGAGTGCGATCCGGTACTATGAGGAACAGGGGCTAATCCACAGTGCCCGAACAGAAGGCGGTCAACGGCAGTATCGGAGGGAGACGCTTCGCCGGGTCGGGTTCATCCGCGCGGCACAGGCCGTCGGATTGAACCTCTCAGAGATTCGTTCTGCCCTCGAAACGTTACCTGGACAGCGCACTCCGACAAAGCAGGATTGGGAACGTCTCTCACGCGCGTGGCAGCCCCGGATCCAGGAGCGCATAGACCGGCTCATCGCATTGCGCGATCAGCTTGCGCTCTGTGTGGGCTGCGGGTGCCTGTCGCTGAAATCCTGTGCGCTCTACAATCCCGAAGACGTTGCTCGACGCCGCGGGAGCGGTGCCCGATATCTGCTGGGCGACACGCCGCGCGTTGTATTGGCGGGCGATACTTCGGAAAAGCGGAAAAAGTGATTCAGCGGCCAGGAGCGGTCCATCACGGTCGGTGGCGAACGGTCGGTGGCGAACGTCCGCTAATGAGCGGCGGTAAGTCGTCCCTTGACGAAACGACGGCGACCGGATGATCCGTCGAGAGCTCGTGGTAATTCGCTCGCCCTGTTTCCAGCAGCCCGCCACACGGCGTTAGACAACATCTGCCATCGTGAGGTGTAGCAATGGCAACGATCTATTCAGTGCTTGCATCACGCTTCGAAGGCTATGTTTTGGTGTTATTTTGTCGGCTTGCACGCCGTCGTTGCTATGCAGACTCATAAACGGTTTGGCCTCCTGACCTTTTATACCAGAACCGAGCAAAAGCTGGGCATACGCCTCCAAGCTGTCTGGCCTTCCATATGCCACCGCCGCAAAAGCTGCTGTTTCCCCATCTGAAGTACGCGCATCCAGCAGGCGCATAGCGTCCGCCTTAGGTACCTTCAGTGCTTTCAAAACCGTCCCGTACGTTGCGATTGTTTCCGCGTGCCCTTTTACAACAGCTTTAAGAAGTGCGGAGACGGGTTCACCGCTTGTATCGAGCCATTGCGTAGCATCCTTCCCTTCCACCCCGGCCATTTTCAGGATTTCCTTCAATGCTATGAGTGACGTGCTATGACCGTTCTGCATCGCATTAGCGCGCGCCGTGCCGAGGGCTGAGCTGGCGACGTTCAACTTAGCTAGTGCCTCTTCTTTTGGCATGT
>JAXDQB010000318.1:0-2822 GCA_034668065.1 Paraburkholderia sp. | reverse complement strand
ATCACCCGAACGCATATCCCAAGACGCCGCACGCAGCCGTTCGCCAGCAGTGGCGAACGCGCGCTCGCGCAGTTGAGCGATCTGAGCATCGCGCTCGGCCGGCGTGAGCCCCATTGCATCGATACGTGCGCGCTGAGCGACGTACCCCTCGTATCTTTCGCGCCAGGCGAAGTCTTCTTTTTGCATTTGCATTACGCGCTCCGCCACAGCGACCCCTAGTGCTTGCGTCGTCGCTACCCGAAGCTCCTCAGCCGGCAAGCCCCGCGTTTGCAGCGCGGCGATCGCTTCCACAGAAACTTGCAAATTTGCATCGCGTTCCAATGCGGCGCGCTCGTCCCGAGGCAGCAATTGCGCGAGCGCCTCCAGCCGCGCTGCTTTCGGGGCATCGGTGAGCGAGCTATCGGTCGTGACGCGCATGCGCGCCAGATCGTAATTCGCGCGTCGCCATTCGCGGCCGAAAAATACCTCGCTCCACGCAGCACCCAGCGCGCTGCCGGCAATAGACGCGCGTTGCGCGAGTGCCGATTGCATCGCGTCGAGCTCCGACCCGCGGCTCGCCCCGTTCGCCTCCTCAGGCGCCTGCAAAGGTGCCGTGCGCGTCACCGCGTCGCGATAGGCGCTATATCGGCGCCATAAATCGAGCGCGTCGGCCTGCGCCGCCGTGCCGTCGAGTTGCGAGGCAATCGCCCTTTGCACCATCGAATCAAGCGCAGCACCCGACATTTCGTGCTGCGCCGCCAGAAAGTAGTCGAAAAAATCACGTACCGCACGCGTCTGTGCAAGCCGCCCGCGAGTATCGAGCGGCAGCCGCGGCGCGACGGATCCGCTTAGCGATAAGGGGAGCGGCGGCTCGCCGGGCGCGGGCACAGCGCTTTGTCGCCGTTGCATGACCGAGGCGCCGGCCGAGACAGGCGAATCAGCAGGGCGAGCCGCACCCGCTTCGCCCGTGTGCGATATGTCCGAAGGCGCTCCACCGAGCCAAACCGCGCTGGCGCCCCCGGCCATAGCCGCGATCACCGTGCCGATCACCACCGCGATTTGCACAGTCTTTTCCTCCTTTACGTGACCGCGCATCGGTCACAACCCCTGCAACTTCAAACGATTCGCATGCGTGCGTATCACCGCAATGGGATCTTCGGCGTTTTGCCCGACGGTACCCAACAACTGATTGATTTCGTCGAGGTGATTCCATCGATAGCTCGTGCTCAGCACCTTGCCATACAGGGAACTGCAGACGGACACGAGACCATCGTTTTCGCCTGCGCCGCGATTGATCATCGCCATGCCGGTGCCGCGCAGCGTGATCGTGGTCGGATCGGTGAAGTTTGCAGCATCAAGCGCACCCGACACGCTGGTGTCCTTCGCGCTGCGTACGCCGAGCATTGCCCATGACGGCTGAATCGCATTGCCCGTCCAAGAGTACAGAAAGTGGGTATGGCCACCGACGGTCTCAGTCTGCGCACCGGTTCCGCACGAGCCGGGTGCACCGAGGCCCGCGCTCGGCACCGCCTCGTTGAACGAGGCCGCTCCCGAAACGGTCAACGCCCGCAGCGCTGCGGCTGCGTCCTGGTTCGTGCTGTGATCGCTGCTGAACAGCATGCCGAGCAGGTTTGCAAACCGGGCGACGATCGGCTCCGAAAGCCCCGTGGGGTCCCGCTGCATTGCTTGCGCGACAAAGTCCGCAAACTCGGAGCCGTGATGCGGCGTTCCGATCGTCGTCACCGAGGCGACAAGTTCCGGCTCGACCGCTGCGACATAGCGCGAGGTCAGCCCACCTTGACTATGACCGATCAAATTGACCTTTTGCGCGCCCGTCGCCGCCACTACCTGCTTGACGAACGCCAGCAGTTGCTCGCCACGGCCCTGCGGGCCGAGATCGCTTTGAAACGCCGACAGCTTAGCAACGAATACGCTGGCCCCGTGCGATTCGAGATCGAATGGAATTCCGTACCAGTAGTCGAGCAGATTCGCGTATTTGTCCGTGCCTGTCAGTCCGTGAACAAGCACGATCGGGTAGCGGGTCGCCGCATAGGCGCTGGTGCCGCTTGCCACGGCGCTTGACGCGTCGCTTACCGTATCGGCAATCGCAAAGCCCATGACCGGGAGCGAAAGCAATGCGCCAATCGCCAACGAACACGCACGTGGCCGGGGCCGCCGCGCCATTCTCAGCGCGATTTGCCTGTAGCCTGCCGACAAAACCGTGATGGTCAATCTGGACATATCGTTGCCTCCTCCAATTCGTTTTGAGCGTGCGAACGCCGCTCGCCGTGGCGGGCGATGTCGTTCGAAAAGCCGCTTCGCGACGGCATTAACGCGATCGCGAATGCTGTGAATTGGAGTGAACCAACAAAAAATGCAACGGAATACGCGAAAGATCGTGTTTAGATGGGTATCCCTAATCGCTTCGGCTCGCGATGGTCAAGCCTCCGCGATCGGCGCGCACGATATGTCCTCGCGCGAAGGATCGAGCCCTTTCGTCAATTCGAGCGCCTGCCGCTCGAAGAGCCGCCGGTAAAGCCCGGTCTCGATACGGATCAACGCGTCATGACTGCCCTCTTCGACGATTCTTCCCCTATCCAGCACGAGAAGCCGGTCCAGAGCGCGCACCGTCGAAAGCCGGTGCGCGACAACGATCGTCGTGCGCCCCACCATCAGCCGTTCCATCGCTTCCTGGATCAACGCCTCGCTTTCGCTGTCGAGACTGGACGTGGCTTCGTCGAAAATCAGTACGGGCGCATCGGCGAGAAACGCGCGGGCGATGGCAACACGCTGTCGCTCGCCACCCGAGAGCTTGACGCCGCGCTCGCCCACGAGCGTTTCAT
>JAXDQB010000317.1:0-5251 GCA_034668065.1 Paraburkholderia sp. | reverse complement strand
CGCCCGTTTTGTCCACCAGACGAAACCAGCCGCCCGGCATGCCGACGGCGGTATAGCCTGCATTGCCGCTGCGCGCCTTGAGGCGCTCCACGGCGGAAATTGCCCGGGTACCGCGCATGATGTCCTTGGTCGAATGAGGCAGGGGTGTCCACTTTACCAAGGACGCCGTCCCGGCGTGAGTGGCGCGAATGGCGGCGGCACGCATCGAGGTAATCCCGGGCACAATACGTAGCTTGACGCGCATCGCTCTGCGGCCGCGCGCCGGCAACGTATTCAGTCAGGAAGTGCGCAGTGGATGCAGTTATCCCGCCCAACCCCAGCGATCATGCATGCCGCCCCAGTTGCGGCGCCTGCTGCATCGCACCGTCCATCACGAGCCCGATTCCGGGCATGCCGAACGGCAAGCCGGCCGGCGTGCGCTGCGTGCAGCTCGACGACGACCAGCGGTGCGGGATCTTCGGCCGCCCTGAGCGGCCCGCATGTTGCCGCGGGCTGCAACCTCAACCGCAGATGTGCGGTGCGTCCCGCGGCGCAGCGCTCGCCTGGCTTGCGCGGCTCGAAATTCTGACGCGGCCCGACGGCACTTAGCGGCATTCGACCGAGGGCTTCACTGCCTCGGTGCAATCCTTTCGAAGTTTGGCTGCCCCGTTGCGGACGAACATCCAGTAGGTCAGTCAAAAGGAGATCACGCATGACCTTTGCCGCCGCGCCGCATCGGCGCCGCTTTCTTCAGGCGATGTTGAGCATGGGCATCGCAGCGGGCATTGCTACGCCGCTGGCGGCCTGCGCGAATCGGACATTCCCGTTCATCCCCGATCACTACACGTTCTCGCAGCGACAGGTGCAAGACGCCATTGCGCGCAAGTTTCCGTATCGGCATACGGTGTCGCAGCTCTTTGACATCGCCTTGACCGATCCAATCGTCGGCTTCGAGCCCGGCGCGAACCGCGTAACCGTTCGACTCGATGCCCACGTCGCGAGTCCATTCCTGCAGCAGCCTGTCGACGGCGTTTTCACGCTATCGAGCCGTCTTGAGTACGACGGCGTCCGCAGTGCCGTGGTGCTGCGCTCACCGAGCGTCGACAGCGTCGACGTGCAAGGCGAGGCGCGCGCCTATCGGCAGCAGCTTGAAGCCGCGGGCGCGCTCGTCGCATCGCAGTGGCTCGACGGCTATCCGATCTACACGTTCAAGCCCGATCAGCTGCAATTTGCCGGCGTTGACTACGAACCGGGTACAATCACAATCCTTACAAGCGGCATACGCGTGCAAATCGTCGAAAAGTAACGGCGTGCCGCGCGCTCTTGAACAGGGTGCTGGGATGGATTGGACAATGATCGGCAAAGCGCTGATTCTCGGAATCGTCGAAGGCGTAACGGAGTTTCTGCCGATATCGAGCACAGGGCATCTGATCATTGCGGGTAGGCTGCTCGGATTCGAGACCGACGTCGCGAACAGCTTTCACGTTGTCATTCAATTTGGAGCAATCCTTGCCGTCTGCTGGGAGTACCGGCATCGCATCGGCGCCATCGTCGCGGGGTTGCCGAACCGGGCGCAGGCGCGGCGTTTTGCTCTGAACGTGGTGATTGCGACGATCCCCGCCGTCGCGCTCGGCGTTCTCTTTGAAGCGCAAATCAAGCAGGCTTTGTTCGCACCGGTGCCGGTGGCGTTCGCGCTCGTGATGGGCGGCGTTGTCATCCTCTGGGTACAGGCGCGTGAGCGCACGCGCGGCGGCACTCCAGCGCGCATCGGTTCGCTCGAGCAGATGGGGCCGCTTGACGCATTGAAAGTCGGTATCGCGCAATGCTGCGCGTTGATTCCCGGCGTTTCGCGCTCGGGATCGACGATCGTCGGTGCCTTGCTGCTGGGCGTCGAGCGGCGCGTTGCGACCGAGTTTTCGTTTTTTCTGGCTATTCCCGTGATTGTCGGCGCGACCGGCTACGAGATCGTCAAGCACGGCCATGGCGCATTTGCCGGCGCGGTCGGTATCTTCTCAGTCGGCACCATTGCCGCTTTCGTGAGTGCGTTCGCGTGCGTGCGCTGGCTGCTCCGATATCTCGCCACGCATGATTTCACGGTGTTCGCGTGGTATCGCATCGCATTCGGCATGATTGTGCTCGTCGTCGGATACGCTTGCGGATACGGTTGCGACGCTCAATGGGGGTGATGAGCGAGCGCAACACCGCTACGCCGCACGCCGCTTGAACACGAGATCCCAAACGCCATGCCCGAGGCGCAGGCCGCGGCGTTCGAACTTCGTCACCGGACGATAGGCCGGGCGAGGCGCGTAACTTTCCGCGGTGTTCTCGAGCGCAAGCTCCGCGCTCAACACTTCGAGCATCTGCTCCGCGTAGTTCTGCCAGTCTGTTGCGCAGTGCAGGTACGCACCGGGCTTCATGCGTGAGGCAAGGAGCGCAACGAACTGCGGCTGAATGAGCCGCCGCTTGTGATGCCGCGCCTTGTGCCACGGATCGGGGAAGAAGACGTGGACGCCGTCGAGGGTTTGCGGGCCGATCATCTGCTCGAGAACCTCCACCGCGTCATGCTGAACGATGCGGATGTTCGAAAGCCCCTGTTCGCTAATTAGCTTGAGCAGCGCGCCGACACCGGGCTCGTGCACTTCGACGCCGATGAAGTCGTCTTCCGGGCGTTGCGCCGCGATTTCGGCTGTCGTCGCGCCCATGCCGAAACCGATCTCCAGCACGCGCGTTGCCTGGCGACAGAAGGCGGCGTTCCAGTCGGTCGGCGCGGCCGAGTAGGGCACGACGAAGCTCGGGCCGAATTCGTCGAGCGCGCGGCGTTGACCGGTCGATACGCGGCCGGCGCGTGTGACGAAGCTGCGGATGCGGCGCAGATGGGGTGCATCCGCTATTTCGGGCTCAGTTGCGGCTGCCCGAGATGGTTGACCTTCAACCGCGGCTTGCGTCGACGCAGCGGGTTCATCGACAGGCCAGGACGCGCTGGACGGCAGGTCTTTTTCGTTGGAATTGTGGGACATCGTGACAAGAACTAATCGAGAGCTATTGACCGGTGGAAAGCTTGCCGCAGCCGTGCGAAGAGTGGCGATGCCAAACCCTATGGAATCTATGACGTTGGCCGATGTTAATCGGAAACGAACACGTGCACGGGCGACGGATATTCGAGATTGAACTCGGATGTGCGGCCGGCTCGCACGTCGAGCAGCATACGTTCGAGGTTCTGGAGCAATTGTTCATTACGGCTTGCTTCATGTGCCGGCTTGTCTTGGAGTTCGTCTCGAATCGCCCGGCGGGAGCCGACGAGAACCGCCACCGCACTCGTGCGGGTCATGAAATACCGTTCCATTGCCAAACGTTGAGGGAAGACTGCAAAAGATCCCGTATTGTCTCGCGAATCGCGAGGCAACGTATCGACGTGGAATCAAAGCTTGGGAAGGGAGTGGAGCGGGCGATGGGAATCGAACCCACGTCTCCAGCTTGGGAAGCTGGGGTAATAGCCATTATACGACGCCCGCACAGAGCACGCTATTCTACACGGGTTCCGGAGATTCGGGCAAACGGTGACGCATTCGCCCGCATACGCCCGCATACGCCCGCATACGCCCGCATACGCCGTCTGCCGAACGTTAAAACGTTACGCGCGTCGAACACGCGTTAGTCATCCGGCAGATCCCTACTTGGTGCCGATTTTTCCGCTGGCGGGCGACGGCCCCCGTGCGATGCGGGCGTGCTGAATGCGGGGGAACGCTATGCGCGCCGCACCCGAAACACAGCCATCGCGTCGCGCAGTGCTTGAGCTTGCGCGCTCAAGTGATCGGATGCCGACGCCATGCCGTGCACGTGTCCGACGTCGCGTTCTAGCATCGCGTCCATTTGGGCGATTCCGTTGCTGAATTGATCCAGGTCGCGGCTCTGTGCGTCGCTTGCGGTGCTGATGTGTTCTACCAGCTGCGCGACAGCCTGCACCTGCCCCACCACCTCGCGCATTGTTTCGCCGGCACGGGCCGCAAGCGACGAGCCGTGTCCGACACGCTGAAGGGAATCGGCAATCAGCTCCCTGATTTCGCGCGCTGCGCCGGCACTGCGTTGGGCGAGCGTGCGCACTTCCGCTGCGACCACGGCAAAGCCTCGTCCTTCAACGCCCGCGCGTGCGGCTTCCACCGAAGCGTTCAGGGCGAGGATGTTTGTCTGGAACGCGATGCCTTCGATTGTCGCGATCATGTCGCCCATGCGCTGCACGGCTTCATCAATCTCGTTCATCTTCGCCACGACTTCTCCGACGACCTTCCCACTCTGCTGCGCGGCATCTGCCGTCCCGCGCGCCAGGTCATTGGCGTTCGCGGCATTGGCGGCACTTTCGCGCACGCGTGAAGCGATCTGCCCCATGGCGGCTGTGGTGGCCTTAAGCGCGTCGGCTCGCGTTGAAATCTGCTCCGAGAGGCTCTGGTTGCCGCTTGCGATTTCGTGCGAGGACGTGGCCATTTGCTCGATCGTCGCGGTGATTGCGAGCATCGCGTCGTGAATCGCGTCGAGCGTTTGCTTGAATGTCCGGCTGCTGTCGCCTTGAAGAGTCATCGGTGCGAAACGCAGATCGAAGGATCCCGCTTCGCGCGAGAGGTTCTCGCCCAGTAGCACCAATTCCCGGCCGTTTTGCGCATTGTGCTTCATATGCTGCGCAATGTAGATCAGCAACGCGGCTTCGGTGACCACGTAAGCGGCATGTACGAGCACGATCGGTAGCGACGGTTGCGTGAGGCAGTAAACGTCGAAGCCTGATAACTGGAGGTAGTTGAATGTGAGGTGATGCACGGCAATCACAAGTGCGGCGCAAACGATGGGCCGCCAGTCGCGATACGCGAGCAGAAACGACATGAACACGAACACGCCGAAATGGAGTTCGATGATGCCGCGCTGCTCGTGAATATGGAGCGCGGCAAAAGTCATGAGGCTGGCGGCGCAAAAAAGCCGTGTAACGAGTGAGCCGGGCCGCAAATAAACGAGAGCCGTTGCGGCGACTGCGGTGGGCAACCCGATCGCGAAAATGGCGCTCCACGTGTAGTAGCGCTCAGCGAGCAGGCATGAAATGGCGAGCAGCGCCCAGATCACGGCGATCATTAAGCGGTCTGCCTTCACGTAAAGCGGATGCAACAGTTCATCGGTCGACATCATGCGGCCTCCTTGCGGGATCGCGTCAATCCGGCCTTGCGGTTCATTGGAATTTTCGTGACGGCATGGGGCGGTTATTCGCGCATGGTGCGACGCGAAACGCTGGTCC